>JANOCF010000788.1:0-1677 GCA_031412055.1 Holophagales bacterium
TCCACCCCGAGGATGAGGCCGATTCCTTCCACCGGAACCCCGACCAGGCCGAGAATGAGCGCCACCACCGGGATCGACCCGGCGGGGACGCCGGCCGTGCCGATGCCGCCCAGGATGCAGATCAGCACCACCGTGATCTGCTCCCCGATCGACAGGGACACGCCGTAGAACTGAGCCAGAAACAGTACCGTAACACCCTCGAACAACGCCGTCCCGTTCTGATTCATGGTCGAGCCGATCGTCAGGACGAAGCGGCTGACCGACGGGGGGAGAAGGAGGTTCTCCTCGGCCACCTTGAGGGCGGTCGGGAGAGTGGCGTTGCTCGACGCGGTCGAAAAGGCGGTGATCATCGCCGCCCGGATGCCGCGGAAGAAGAAGAGGGGACTCATGCCGCCCAGAAAGCGGACGGCGAGCGAGTAGACCACGAACTGGTGGATCGCCAAGGCCAGCACCACGACGCCCACGTAGAGGGCGAGCTGCTGCAGGATCTCGTAGCCGAGCTCCGCCGTCAGGGTGAACAGCAGCGCCGCCACGCCGAGGGGAGCCAGGGAGATCACCAGGCCGATCAGCCACATGGTGACGTCGTAGAGCCCCTGGATCACTTCCACCAGGCGGGCCGTGGCGTCCGTGCGCACGATGGCCAGGCCGATGCCCATCAACAGGGAGAAGAACATCACCCCGAGCATGTCCCCTTCGGCCGCGGACTTGACCGGGTTGGTGGGGACGATCTGGATCAGCAGGTCGATGCCGGTCTTGGGCGCGGCGGCCGAGGTCAGGGTCGCCGCCCGCTCGCCGGCTCCCTGGGTCAGGCGCGCCTTGAGCTCGGGCGAGATGCCGGCCCCGGGCTGCAGCACGTTGACCAGGGTGACGCCGATCAGCACGGCCACGGCGGAGACCACGACGGTGTAGAGGAGGGTCTTGAGTCCGATGCGCCCCAGCCGGCGGGGATCGCCCAGCTCCACCACTCCCAGGATGAGGGCGGAGAAGATCAGCGGCACCACCAGCATGAAGAGCAGGCGCAGGAAGACCTGCCCGATGGGGCCCGTGACCAGGCGGATGAATTGCGCCAGCCCGGGGTCGATGCCGGTATCGGTGGCAAAGAGCAGATGAGCGAGGATCCCCGCCACGGCCCCAAGGAGGCCGCCGATCAGAATGCGCGTGTGCAGCGGGAGGCGTCGTCTCGCCATTGGAGCGACGAATCCTAGAGGAAAACGCGGCCGGGTGCAAAAAGAGGGCGAGATGACAGGGGGTCTTCCTCTTCTCTCCTCTCCCATGTCACACTCCCGCCGCATCCCTGACCGAGCCAGCCCGGCTCCCAGAGAGGAGGCTCACCCTGCTCCGAGGACTCTTCAGGACCAAGTCGCTCAACGCGATCATGGCTTCCGCCGAAGCGCCCGGGTCGACCCTGAACCGGTCGCTCGGCAAGCTCCAGCTCACCCTGCTGGGCATCGGCGCCGTCATCGGTGCCGGCATCTTCTCCACCGTCGGCACCGCCGCGGCCGGAGGCGCCGACCATCCCGGCGCGGGACCGGCGCTGATCATCTCGTTCATCATCACCGCCGTCACCTGCGGGTTCGCGGCCCTCTGCTACGCCGAGCTCGCGTCGATGGTGCCGGTTTCCGGCTCGGCCTACACGTACACATACGCCACTCTGGGCGAGCTCGTCGGCTGGATCAT
>JANOCF010000789.1:0-3557 GCA_031412055.1 Holophagales bacterium
GGTCCCAGTTGGCCGTGCTGGCGATGTGGCTCTCGCAGTGGCCCTGGTACCCCATGGGGCCCTGGTAGGCGCTCAAGCCGGAGGTGTAGGGGCAGGTGTAGCGATCGCAGTTGATGCCCGTGTCGCTGCCTACGTTGGCCGGTTTCGCGATGGTCCTGGTCCCTTGGAGGGAGAAGTCGCGGACGTCGCGGACGCCGGTGCAGGTGGTGCAGTTGAAGCAGAGCACGCCGGGCCGGAAGTTCGGGCCGATGCAGGAGTTCTTGGTCTCCAGGAAGGCGAAGGTGTCGCCCACCGCCTCGCCGGAGCCCTTGTCGCTCGCGGAGCCGCCGGTGTTGGTGTCGAAGCCGTGGCCCCATTCGTGGAGGAACACGGCCGCGATCTCGCCCGTGTTGGAGCAGCCGCCGCCGGAGCGGTAGAAGTTCACCGTGCTGCCGTTCCAGAAGGCGTTGCACGTGTTGTTGATGTTCATGTTGGAGGTGACCGTACCGTTGATCCAGCTGTTGCTCGGGTGGTAGCTGGCCGCCTTCCGGTTGATGTTGGTCAGATGGTAGAAGCCGGAGCGCGCCGCGTGGGTGTTGCCCGCGCCGCCCGAGCCCGGGGTTGTGCAGTCGGTGCCGGAGCTGGTGCCGAAGGCGATGTTGCCCGTGGAGCTGTCAGACTTCGAGATCGAGCCGCAGGCGTCGCTGATCCGGATGTAGCGGCCGTTGAGCGTCGCGGTCGCGGTGCCGCCGCTGTAGGTGTAGTTGCCGGCCGAGTCGGTCACCTTGGCCGTGCCGTTGGTGACGTTGGTGGAGGGGAAGCCGCGCACGACCTCCGTGTTGGTGTTGGTCTCGGGGTAGATGCCGCCCGTGACCTGGGCGAAGGCGTTGAGGTCGACGAGCTGCAGGATCTTGCCGTTGCGGGCGTCGACCCAGGCCCGGAACGTGGTCGGGTCGTCGGCGCGGCGGAACGATAGCTCCCAGGCCAGGGCATGCCGGTAGCCGGCGCCCACGGGACCGTGGTACGTCTCGGCCGGACCCTCGCCGGAAGGCAGCATCGGGATGATCTTGAGCTGGCCCGCGTTCAGGATCTCGGTGACCTCCGAGATGTCGGAGCCGAGGGCGCGCAGGACGACTGCGAAGGCCTCCTCGATGCGCACGCTTGGGTTGGTGCCGATCTTCACCGGGGAGACCCGGTCGGTGCCGAACTGGATGATGTTGCCGTTGTTGATGCGGAAGAAGGCGTTGGACCCTTCCACCGGCACGCCCTTGTGGATCTGCTCGAACTCCACCAGCCAGACCTCGCCGTTGTCGCCCACGTTGACCGTGGAGGCCGGGTTCAGCCGCAGGTTCTCCTGCGCGATCTGGAACATCTCGGGGTATGCGGCCATGAAGTTGCGCAGGACGCGCTCGACGTGGCTCACGCCGACCGCGCCCTGGCTGGCCAGCCCGACCCGGGAGCGGGTCAGGGTGTTGCCCTTGCCGGGCAGCACGGGGACGCCGGCGCCCTGGACCATGTGCGGCCGGTTCGACCGGCTGTCCCAGCGGATCTCCCACTGGTCGGAATTCTCGGCCAGGAAGCGCTGCAGCTCGCCGCGGCCGACGCCGGCCGTGGCCTTGCGGATCGTGACCAGCGAGGGCAGCGCCTCCAGCTCGGGGATGGAGAACTCGGCCGAGAAGATCGCCGAGCGGAGGAGATTGCGGTCCTCCTCCGAAGATTCCTCTTGGGGAACGATGGCCAGCGCCGGGACCGCCAACAGGGCCGACAAGCACAGGACAGATAGACTCCTACGATGGGACACAGTAGCTCCTTTCCTTGTTACCGCTGTTTAAAAGGGCACCCTCGGCCAAGGCCCTGGAAAAACGTCCGGAAACTCGGCTTCGGGTGCTGAATCGGTACGAGAGAAGCGCAAGGCGCGTGCCCAGGATGGCGCGGCCTGCAACTGATGAAAGGAGAGTGGTTTGCGCGAGGACGGGTCAGCGCATGACCCCAAAAACCCGTTCGAGGGTGGGTCAATTCTTGAGATGAGGGGTCGAAGACGAACCCTGGTTTCGCGCATGGCTCCTTCCCCTTGAAAAGGGGTTCGATAAATACGGGTGCTTGCCACCCGCCGGAGCGAGCCACGCGCTGACAGTCTTTATTCGATCACGATGCCATCCAGCTCTTCTTCGGGCTCCGGATACTTCATGTCCAGCTTCTCCAGGGCCTCCACGAGCGCCGTGGCCACCACCAGGTTCCGGTACCACTTCTTGTTGGCGGGGACGATGGTCCACGGCGCGTGCGCGGTGCTCGTGCGGGCCAGAACGTCCTCGTAGGCGGCCGTGTAGTCCGGCCAGAGCTTGCGGTCGGCGAGGTCGCCCCTGCGGAACTTCCAGCGCTTGGTCGGGTCGTCCAGGCGCGCCTGGAGGCGCTCCTTCTGCTCGTCGGCATCGATGTGGAGGTAGAACTTGAGAATCGTCGTGCCGCTCTCGGACAGAAGCTGCTCAAAAGCGTTGATCTGGTCGTACCGGGCCTTCCAGACCTCGGCGGGAACGAGGCGGTGGACGCGCACCGCGAGGACGTCCTCGTAGTGGCTGCGGTTGAAGATGACCATCTCGCCGCTGGCCGGCACCTTGGGATGGACGCGCCAGAGGAAGTCGTGCTCCAGCTCCTCGGGGCTGGGCGCCTTGAACGCCGCCACGCGGACGCCGAGCGGGTTCACGCCGTCGAACACGTGGCCGATGGTCCCGTCCTTGCCGCTGGTGTCCATGCCTTGGAGGACGACGAGCACCTTGTGCCGGTGCTCGGCCCAGAGCATCTCCTGCAGCTCTTCGAGCCGCCCGTTCAGCCGGGCGAAGACCTCCTTGGTCTTGCCCTTGCCGTCCGGAAAGGCGGAGGTGTCTCCCGCGTCGAAGTGGGAGAGGTCGATCCGGGTGCCGGGCTCCACACGGTACCGAGCGATGTTACCGATGTGATCGATGTTCTTGATGTCCATGACCGGCAAGCTACCACACGGAATCCCGGGGCCGGCCCATCCTGTTGCAGGGAGCGGAAGGAGGGAGACCGATGAGCCAGGGGATCGTTCGCAGCTGTCCGTCGTGCGGGAGGAAGAACCGGGTGCTGTACTCGCGGCTGGACCAGGAAGCGCGCTGCGGGGCCTGCCAGGCCGCGCTCGCGCCCATCGCCGAGCCGCTGGCGGTGGACGGGGGGGCCGAGCTCGACGCGCTGCTCCGGGAGTCGTCCCTGCCGGTGCTGGTCGACTTCTGGGCTCCCTGGTGCGGACCCTGCCGCACGGTCGCGCCCGAGATCGTCAAGGTCGCCCAGCGCAACGCTGGGCAGATGCTGGTGGTGAAGACCAACACCGATGTCGACCCGGCCGTGGGATCGGCGCACCGCATCCAGTCCATCCCCACCATGGCCCTGTTCGCCGGCGGCCGCGAGCTGTCGCGGACGTCGGGAGCGCGTCCGGCCGCGGGGATCGAGGCGTTCGTCCAGCAGTCGCTGGGCGTCCGGGTGTAGGGGGTGAGGTTTTACGGCGCTTCGCCGAGACGCTTCAGATCGGCCTCGGCGGCGATGTAGCCGAAGGCGGCCCACTGCCT
>JANOCF010000790.1:0-3004 GCA_031412055.1 Holophagales bacterium
CAGCTCGGCCTGCTGCTGTTCGAGCTGCTCGCCGGCCGCCGGGCCCACAGGCTCGCGGACGTTTCGCCGGCCGAGATCGACCGGGTGGTGTGCGAGGAGCCCGTCCCGGCACCGAGCGCGGTCGTCGGCGATCGGGCGGCGCGGAGGCGCCTGCGGGGCGATCTCGACACGATCGTTCTCGTCGCCTTGCGCAAGGAGCCGGAGCGCCGCTATCGCTCGGCCGAAGCCATGGCGGAGGACGTGGAGCGCCATCTGCTCGGTCTGCCACTCGAAGCGCGCCGCGACTCTCTTCGCTACCGCGCGGGCAGATGGATCTCGCGCTACCGCTGGCCGGTCGCCGCCGCGGGGATCGTGCTGGCGCTGCTGATCGCCTATGCCGCCACGGTCACGGCGCAGGCGGCGCGGCTGCGCCGGCAGAACGAAAACACCGAGCGTCTCAGCAGTTTTCTCTCCAGCTTGCTGAGCGCGTCGAATCCGCGCTCGGGCAGCTCGGCGAGCGTTCGGCGCCTGGTGGAGGATCGTGGGCAGGCTCTGGTCGGCACACTGGGTGGAGAGCCGGCCGCCCGCTCCGAGCTGCAGACCGTACTGGGCAAGGCCTACAACTCGATGGGCCTTTACTCGCAGAGCATCGCCCAACTCGCATCAGCGCTCGACACGCGGCGCCAGCTCTTCGGCGACGAGGACTCGCGCACGATGACGACGGCCTTCTGGCTGGCACGCACGCATCATTTCTCCGGTAACTATGCGAAAGCCGGGAGCCTCTACCAGGAGCAGTTGGCCTGGCGGCGGCGGCACTTCGCGCCCGGCAGCTTCGAGGTTACGCAGAGCGAGGACAACATCGCCTGCCTGCTGCACAGCCGCGGCGACTGGGCGCGGGCCGAGGTGCTGCTGCGCGCCGTGCTCCTGAAACGCGAACGGTATCTCGACGATCCGGTGGCGATCGCGAACACGCGCACGAACCTGGCGGATCTGCTGATCGATCTCGGCCGCACCGCTGAGGCCGAGTCGGAGTATCGCCGGGCTTTGGAAACCTTTCGGCGCGAGCTCGGCGCGAGCAGCGCACTCACCAGCCTGGCGCAGGCGGGGCTGGGCCATTCCCTGGCCCTCCAGGACCGGTTCGAGCCCGCCGAGGTGGAGATCCAGGAGGCCCTGGCCGTCCGTCGTCTGAGCTACGGCGACCGTCATCCCTTGATCGCCGAAGGCCTCCGCCAGTTGGGTCTTCTGCGTTCCCGGGAGGGACGGCTCGCCGAAGCCGAGGATCTGCTGCGGCAGGCCTTTGAGATGCACGCTCCGTTTTATGACTGTCCCCTTGTGTCGCGCACCGAGGCGGAATGGGCGTCCGTCCTGCTCGCTCTTGGAGAGAATCGGGCCGCGAGCGGTCACGCCGGCGCCGCTCTCCGGCGGCTCGAGCGCATCGGGCTCGCGACCCATCCGTTCTCCAAGCTTGCCCGGGAGGTCGGCGCGCGCGCCGCCTCGGGTGAAGCGAATCAGCAGCTCGGGCAGTTATAGCCCTTGCAATCACACCAGGAGCAGTGGAAATCGTGCGCATCCCCGCAAGCGGTTCCGTCCGTGCCAAACGAGAGCGCACAAAGAACACCGTTGCCCGCAGCCTTGAGCCCGTACTTGGCGCACCAGGAGGCTGATGCGGAGCACCCGTCCGGCCCCGGATCGACCGCTGCGACCATGGACCTGACGACATCGGCCACGTTCGCCGGGACGCTACCGCGGCCCTCGATCCTCATCCAGAAAGGGTCCTTGGGGACGACCACGCGCAGCGTCTGGTTGCTGCGTGTATCCAGGCGAAGAGTCCCGGTCGAGAACGATGCCTGTCCGACGACCTCGCCGCCAGGCCAGGAAACACCCACAGGCCATGTCCGTGTGACGTAGTCGTCAATCTGAGTCGACAACGTCACTCCGGACGCCGTAAGGCGGATCGTCTCCGGATGGCGTTCGTACTCCACCGTCAAGGGAAAGCCGGCAGCGGCCTCGATCAGGAGCGGGCCACTCGCACCCGACGCGGCGAGATCCCGAAGCGCCTGGACGACGTTCGACCCCCGGCACTGCTCCGGATTCGCGAGGGCGCCCTGCGCTCCGGCTGGAACGGCCAGGGCAAGGCAGAGCAGGATGGAAGCAAGGATGGATCTCATGATTGACTCCTCAAGTCCGAGTCCGGTCCATCATGGAGCCGGACAAGAGGACAGTCGAAATCCATGCCCGTCAACCGCCACCGGGCGCGGTTCGGCTGGGAGTTACCGTTGTTGAAGCATCAAGGGGCTCTTGTCGAGCAGATCGAACGGAGGGCAGAAGCGGAGAGGACGTCGGTGTCGGAAGCGTTCAGCCTCTCAGCAGGCCGCCGGGGCCTTCTCGGGTTTTTGGAACGTGGTACGCTCCCGGTAGCTGTTTGCCCTTCTCAATGATTGCTTCATCCTGATGGAGGTGCTCATGCGCTTGGCCCTTCGCAACGTCCTTGCAATCGCCGTTCTCTTGTGTGCAGCCACGCTCGTCGCGCAGTCAACCACGGGCACCCTCGTCGGCACCGTCACATCCGACGGCAAACCCATGCCGGGAGTCACGGTCACCGTCACTTCCCCCGCCCTGCAGGGGAGCCGAACGACGGTGACCGGCGACGGCGGCGGCTACCACTTGCCCGCCCTTCCACCCGGCGACTACACGGTGACCTTCGATCTCGAGGGCATGCATAACATCGAGAAGAGCGCCGTCGTCGGCCTCAGCCAGACGGCCCGTGCCGACGCCGAGATGACCCTCACCAGCCTGGCCGAAGAGATCACGGTCACGGCGTCGGCGCCTCCGGAGGTCGAAACGACCGAGATCGCGGCGAACTTCAACGTCCAGACCATCAACGAGCTCCCCACCGGCCGGACGATCGACGACATCGTGGCCCTCGCGCCGGGGGTGACGGAAGCGGGGCCGAACGACCAGATCACGATCTCGGGGTCGATGTCCTATGAGAGCCTCTTCCTGGTGAACGGCGTGGTGGTGAACG
>JANOCF010000791.1:0-12339 GCA_031412055.1 Holophagales bacterium
TAGGCACCGTCCATAGCCCGGCCCGCAGTTTCGTTCAACCTGGGTCTATCCAACATCCTTCCCACAACGTGGAGGACTCCGGAGCGGTCTTGGCAGGAGGATGTCGGATAAACCCCTAATCGTTGTACCGCACCGGCGCCGTCGTCGGACCGAGCGGCAGCGGCGCGGGGACCTGGCCCGCGGCGCGAGCCGCGACGGCGTAGCCGTTGATCCCGACTCCAAGCTGGGACGGCACCACTCGCTCGACGGCCCATGCCATGTTGGCCATCTCGTCCCGAAGGAAGTGTACCTTCTCGAGCGGGGTGGCTTCCAGCAGCTTCGCCACGGCCGGCGGCAGGAAGAAACGCGTGTCCGCCTGGCCGGCCGATGGCGACCGGCTCATGGTGAACATGGACCAGCGCTGCCAGCGGTCATCGAGTCCGCGGCCGGCCGGCAAGAGCAGCGACTGCTCCTGGAAGTCGTCGACGACGATCATTCCCACCACTTCGCTGAGCGACCCGGCCGGCAGCTCGTACGGAATGACGCACCAGTCGTTTCCGTAGACCAGGGCGAACTCCGTCAGCAGGAGCTTGGCAACGTCCGTCGTGTGGGCGTCGATGTCGGCGAATTCGATCTGCCGGCTCTCCATCTCCCAGTAGCGGTGGCTGGGCATGCCGCCGAACGAGACGGGAGCGGGGATGAAGGAGAGCGGCGTGACGGAAGCCGGCGTCGGCACCGCGATGCTGCCATCCCTCCGGGTCAGCTTCGCGCCCGGAGCAGCGTCGACGTCGAAGGCGAACCAGTCGAGATGCCCTTGCGCGTACTGGTCCGCGCTGAGGACCGTCTGCCCCCGGTCGGAAGTGTCGGTTGCGACGGCGAACTGGTACTCCAGGAACCGCGGGTTCCACGCATCATCGCCGGGAGTGTCGGGAGTGCCGGGAGTGCCGGGCTGGCTGAACTGGGCGTGGAACCACTGAAGGAGGTCGCGGCCCGCCTGCTTGAGGAGATCGCGATCGCCCGCCGGGACCGCGAAGCCGTCGACGCGCGTGTCGTGCCCGGTGTCGGCCACTTCGGCGAGCAGGTCGGCAGCGTCCAGCAGGCGCGAGCGGCCGATCTGCAGTGCGTGCTCCGTGTCGTGGTCGGCAACACCGCTGACGGCGCCTAGGCGATAAATCGCCAGATAGTCCGCCTTGATCGTGGGGTGGCTCCTCACGACGGCGTCGATCAACCGCCAGAAGTATTGCGTGACCTGAGAATGAATCATGAGGTCGAACGCGACCGGTTCGCGCTCGACATGCGTTTCGAGCGGGACCGCCGGGTCGTAGGCGACCGCTTCCTCCCCGCGGACCGCGTAGTGCTGAAGCGGATCGACCCGCACCGCCGTGCGGACCTCCACCGGCGATCCGGCGTCCTCGCCCTTGAACTCGCCGAACTGCCACTGGCGCGTAAGAAACCACAGGGCGTCGCGCACTTCGGCACGAAGCGCGCGATCGAACTGCGCGGTCCGCGGCCTGCCTTCGAGGCGGTTCCAGCCGACGATCGCCGGCGGGAACGTCAACCCCCGGTGCATCAGGTTGATCGCGGCTTCGATTTCAAACGTCGGCATCTGGAGCGCTCCCTGTCCGGGGTTCGGGCGTTCAGGTCTTGAGGGCTGCTGCTACGCCCGAGAACTTCGCCGCCGCCATCAGCATCGAATCGTCGAACGCGGTCACGATTGGCGGCAGCAGTTGGAAATACGGGTTCTTGATGTCGTCGGGCTCAACAGCGCGCAGCCGCGCGCGATCCATCGTGTCATTCAGGATCGCGATGAGATCGGACCAGGCCCACCGTCCCGTCTGCTTCGGTGCCACCGCAACGAGCAGGGCCTGGGGCGCGACAGCGTTCGGGCGATTGATATGCATGGCGATGCCGGTCGTCTCGTCCAACGACGGCACGAGCTCGGTCCATTCGTCGACGAGGAGGCCTGCCATCGGGGACGCGTAGCTCGCGGGCACGTGAATATATTTGGCTTCATCGCCTTCGACGTCCTGATCCAGTTCGACCCGTTCCGCTTCGTCGCCACGCTTGAAGATGTCGATCCCATACATCAGCTCCGCTTTCGCGCCGAACTGCACCGTGTTCGACGTGATGGCGAAGTACGTCTCCGCGCGGAGCCGCGGCTGGCCGTCGAAAATCGTGATGCCCAGGCGCTGCAACGTGCCGAGCCCCAGGGGCGGCGGCGTGTAGGCCGGGTGGAAGCCGCCCACCGTCAGGATGAGGTTGGCGTTCTCCTTCCAATAGAGGCGCACCGCCATGTCGCCCGTGAGCGAGAAGGTGAGCAGCCGCGAGCCGTACAGCGTGGCGTCGAACCAGAGCTGGCCGGCTTCGAAGTCGACACCGCCCGCGAACGTCACGCGGATATCGAACAGCGGGAGATCCTGGAATGGCAGTCCGGCGCGCAGCCGGCCGATCATTATGAAACCCGCGATCGGGATCTCGAGAATCAGCCCGAATTCGAGGCTGAGGATCGTCGGCGTTCCCCAGCCGAGCTTCACCATGGGGCCGACCACGAAGTGACCCTCCTGGGGCGGGAAGAGCCGGCGCAGATCGTTCACGATGCGCGGGGCGTTGGCGACGATGTTGCGCGGAAAGAGCACGCTGTCGAGCGCGCCCTGGTGGATGCCTTCGCGCATCGCATCGGTGTCTACGGTCCGGCTCAGGCCGAGCAGCCCGCCCACGCCTACCAGCGTGAATCCAAACCCGAGTTGGATCGGTGGAAACTCCGCCGAGATGATGATGACGAGCGAGAACCCGCGGTGACCATCCGGGAACTTTGTGTTCAGGAGCCCGAAAGCCTTGACGGTGACGATGCCCAGGAAGTCCAGCTCCAGACCGCCTGCGTATTCCCCGAGTTCGGGATCGAGCTTCAGGAAGCCGCCACCCTTGAAGCCGCCCACGTCCAAGGAGAGTCCGATACCCTTGGGTGCCCGGAAAGAGGGCTGGATGTCGACCGGTCCGAGGTTGCCCTTGTTGTCCGGCGTGAGCGTGACCGCGACCTCGAAGCCGATACCCAGGACGACGGCGGTGAGGGGTCCGAGGGACGTCCCGAGGTCGGCCGTGATGGAAATCGGAAAGGCATTGCCCTTGATGCCGATGCCAAGAGTCAGATTGTCGATGGCGACCGGGCCGAGGGTGACGTGCTGCGCCAGTTGAACTTCGAGAGTACCGCTGCCGCGGAAGCGCAACCCTTCACCGATGGAATAGGTGAGACCGAGGTCGAAGTCGCTTTCGAGCGCGACTCCGCTGAAAATCTTGCCGATGAAGCCAGCCCGGGATCGAGCTGAACGATCGCGGTATCAACATCCAATCTCGCGCCGATGATACGACCGACCCGATGCGAACACGGCCAAACAAAGCTGTTGGTTGGTTGGCCAGCGCCGATGCTGGATTGAATGGTGCATTCAACTTCCTCGGACTTATTGATTATGACTCTAGCCCCAACAGCAGTTGCCGAGACAAGTCCACTCACACTGGGTGGCAGGTTGTTGATTAACGTGGAGACCTTTTGGGCGATGTCGTTCAAGCTGAGCCCGACTGGATCCATGGATATTCCGAACGTGCCAATTGTACCGCCAGGATTGACGCGCACAAAAACGCCGCAGTCGTCGATCGGCGCCTGCCCCTTGAACGTAATCACATTTGTGAGGGTAGCCGTGGTTTCAACCGTCGCCTGTAAATGAATTGCCGGATCGGGTTGAGAAGAGCCAAACGTATCGCATATCAACGTAAGAGAATTGGGCCCTAACACATTCACCATTCGTGAGTTGGCGCTGTTCAGAACGGCGTTTACTCCAGGGATGGAAGCGTTGTTGATGGCATCGACAACTCCTGTCGCGACATCGGACAGTGTGTCGAAGGATGATGTCGTGTAAAAAGCGGCCGCCACGAGGTTATCCTCGTCGAAGAAACCGACGAACACTAGCGAGCGTGCTGGAGAAGGTCTGTTAGGAGTGATGCGCATCTCGATGGTCCTTGCTTGATCATCGACTCTGGCGACCAACGCAGTGTTGGTAGCTCTCATAACAGAAAGAACATGCTGATTCGTGATGGCAACCACTCTTCCCTGTGGGTCCATAGGAGTAGGTGCCGTTGTGGCGAGGCAGCCAAGCGTGCCTAATTCGTTGCTCCCCCCTCCCTGGATTCGAATTCCACCACGAAGAAAGTCGTCCGAATATTTTTTGATATCGAGGGTTAGCACCGAACAACTCACGGTGGCGGTGTGACCGCTGTTAGCGGTTACGATGATCTGCGTGGTTCCGGGAGGATTGACGCTGGTTAGCGGGCTACGGTTCAACGATTTCGCGAGCGAGTCCGCGAGTGCGGATAGAAGTGTCCTACCATTGGTGTAAACTGCTTGGTAAATGTGTCTACGCGGCCTTCCGGGTGCCAGGGGCATGACTGTCACGCAAGCAACGACCACCGATCCTTCCGCAGGGGGATCACTCGTGGTTGTCAGAGTAATGATTCCTCCGCCGGCCGTGGAGGGGAGAGGAGTGACTTCTTCTGAAATCGGTGACCCGCCCAACAGGCGCGGCATCCGCATCTCGACCACATCCGTCTTGACACCCTCGAAAATCGGAGGCACCAACTCGGTCGCGTCCAGCTCGTCGAGACTCTTTTTCCTGACCACGAAGACGACGATTGCTGTCTCGTCGGTACGATTACCTGCGGCAACCTTGGTTCCGAGCCCGACGGCATGCACGCCGGAAAGCGCGCCCAGGCGTTCCCAGGCGCGCTCCTTGATTGCGTGAATCCTGTCGATGTCGTGAGCAGCCACTCGAGAGTCCCTCAGGCGCATGAACAGCGCGCCGCCCAGCCTTGACACTCTCTACTGGCGGGTCCAGGCGCTTTTTGTTACCCGCTGGACTGTAGGAGGCTTCTGCTAGACCGCTCGTCTGCGCAGCATAGGTATCGCGGACAGGAGCAGGAGGGTCGTCATCGCGATCATCGCCCACTCCGAGAGTGTGGGGATGGCCGCGGCGCCCGCCGTTCTACCACCGCACAGGGCTACGCGGCTGTTGTCCAGAGTCACCGCGCCGATTCGCGCCAGGACGCTCCCCGACACCGTTGCGCCGGTATTCAGGGTGATGCTCTGGTCCGCGTAGATGCTTCCCAGCAGCGCGGTGCCGGTCCCCAGGGTCGCGGAGCTGCCGACCTGCCAGTGCACGCCACAATCCGTCCCGCCGTTGATCAAGAGCACAGACGAGGTGCTCGCGGTGGTAAGCGTGCTGCCGATCTGGAAAACGAAAACGGCGTTGGAGCTGCCTTGCGCGTCGAGAGTGAGCGTTCCCGTCAACTGGGCCGAGTTGGAGAAGCAATAGACGCCGGGAGTGAGCGTCATCCCACCCAGGTCCTGGCCCGTCAAGTCGGTGTTGCACGCCATGCCAGCCAGGCTGTTGTAAGTGGTCGTGAGCTCAACCTGGGCCTGAGCCGCGACCAGGTCGCCGGCATGAATTGTCCCTCCGGTCACGATCCCCGGGGGAAAGCCGGTTACCGCACTACCCGGCGAGACGCCAAGGTTTCCGGTGACGACGGTCGGCGTATTGGTATTGGTTACCGTAGAGCCACCCAGCACTGCAAAGTCGCTGAGCTGTGCCCATGCCGCCGAGGAGCCGGAAAGCAGCGTGGCGAGTGCCAGCGCCAAGGCACAGGAATATTTGATCTTCAATTGAGCTCCTTTGCAGTTCCCAGATGAACGGTTAGAATACTATAGATTATCGCCGAAGTCAAGAATTTCGGCACGCTGCGCTAAAGGCCTCGAACGCGGCAGGCGATGAGCAGAAGGCCGAATCCGATGATCCAGGACCAGTCCGCAATCTGACCGCCGATCCTGGCCAGGCCGAAGTGTGCAACGAGTGCCACGATGTAGAGGATCAACGAGATGATCCATACAGCCATCGTCGGAGCCTTACCGGCATTGTTTCGCATGTCTTCTCCTTGGGTCCGGTGTTCGGACCAGGTAGGTGCTGGGTGTGATGCAGCTAGAGGCTTGGCTTGAGTCCGTCCAAGACTACCGTATAAAGGCGCAGCGAGAGAACATCGAACAACAGGGCGCTGAGAATGCCTGCAAGCGCGCCGCCCAGGGCGCCGTACAGGAGGACAGGCCAGCCGCTGCCGTAACTCTCGAACAACGACTGGGCCAGCCAGGCGCAGGCCGCGCCGGCCGGAGCACCGGCCAGGACGCCGCACTGAAGCAGGAACGCACGGACCCCGGCGGCCGCGCGACCGCTGCGGAGACCGATGACAACCGACGATGAAATGACGCCGAGTCCGAGCAAGCCCGCGACGAGGACCAGCACGAACAGACCCACGGCGAAACCGGCGCCGATGAGCGCGAGGGCTACAAAGAGAAAAACGAGTCCGAAGAGCCCCATAGGGGTGGAGGTCCTCCAGCGAAAGTGCCACCGATTATAGCGCACCCGGGGAGCATCGGCTTGGCGCCAGCCGCCAATGGAATCGCGGGCGGAGTTCCTCGCCGAGTCCAGAGGTCCACCCTATGCCATGATGCTCGGGTGGTCTGGCTCTTCTTCCTCCTCATCGCCCTCCCGGTTGCCGAGATCGCGCTGCTGATCGGGATCGGCCGCAACATCGGCTTCGTAGCGACGGTCGCTCTCCTCCTCCTGACCGGCCTGCTCGGCGCCTTCCTGGCACGCAGCCAGGGCCTCGGGATCGTTCGAAAAATGCAGTCCGAGGTGGCGGCGGGACGGGCGCCCGCGGGTCAGCTCGTCGATGGGGCTCTGATCCTGCTGGCCGGAGTTCTGCTCCTCATTCCCGGCGTGCTCACCGACGCGATTGGATTCTTCTGCCTCCTGCCCGCGGGCCGGACTGTCGTCAAAAGATGGCTGCGGAGGCGATTCGAGGCAGGGCTCCGGAGCGGCCGCATCGCAGTGTCCGTCAATACAGTCAACACGACGGTCGATACGGACAGTATGCTCAATACGAAAAATATCACGCCCCGTGAGCACTCCTCCGGGACGAAAGCCCTCGGCAGCGGCGACGAGCTGTAGCCGGCCCCACGCGATCGGGTTCCTTGCGCCTCGCCTTCCTTGGCGTTGCCTGCGTCGCAACGCACACCAAACCCGGACACTGGGATGCGAATGGAGGTCAGTTGCGCAACGATCCAGAGCTCTTACATGGTTCTGGCAGTTTCCGCTGTGCACGCGGCCACCACGGCGGCGAGCTGCTCGCGGCGCATGGGCTTGCTCAGGTAGTCGTCCATCCCCGCCGCCAGGCAGCGCTCGCGGTCCCCGTCCATCGCTGAGGCGGTGAGGGCGACCAGCCGCGGAGCATCCTCCCTGAAGCGGGCCCGTACCCGGCGCGTGAGCTCGTAGCCGTCCATTCCCGGCATCTGGATGTCGAGCAGGAGGAGATCGTAATGCCGGACATCGAGGGCTTCGAGAGCCGCCTCTCCGCTGGCGACGGTGTCGGAGGCGTAGCCGATGCTGTTCAGGACCGCGTGCAGCAGCTCCCGGCTCACCGGCTCGTCCTCGACAATGAGGATCGCGGGCGAAACGGCGGGCACGGGCTTCGGGACCGGCGCCTTCGGATGCCGCGGCTCTGGCGAACCCAAGGCCGCGAGGACCGCCTCCGCGAGACGGCTCGGCCGGACAGGCCGCAGGAGGTCGACTCCCGGGAAGGCGGAGACCGGAATCGCGTTCGGCGAGACGAGCCGTATCCAGGGAAGCGCCAGCTCGGGCGGCGTACACCCGTGCTTCGCCGCAATATCGACAATACCGAAAGCGAAACCCTGGTCCGCTTCCAGCGCCGGCTGATCCGACGAGGAAACCAGAGCACCCCAGGACCGGAGCTGCTGCTCGACCGCCGCGAGGGTCTGGCCTGAGAGGCCGGCGAGCAGGACATGGCGTCCATCCAGACGGATGCCCTCTGGGAAGCCGGCCGCCGGGTCCGCCCGGTCGAGGTCGAGCCGGACCGTGGCCGTAAAGGCCGAGCCCTTTCCCAGCCCGCTCTCCACGCCCAACGTCCCCTGCATCCAGGCGCAGAGCCGGTTGGCGATCGCGAGGCCCAGCCCGGAGCCTCCGTAGCGCCTCGTCAGCGACGCGTCCACCTGTTCAAAGGGCTGGAAGATCCGGGCGTGGTCCTCGGAAGCGATCCCGATGCCCGTGTCGGAAACCTTCAGCTCGAGGTCGAGGCGGCCCTCCTCCATCGGCGCGATGCGCGCGCCGACCTCGACCAGGATGCCGCCCGACTCGGTGAACTTGACGGCGTTGGCGAGCAGGTTTGTCGCGATCTCGCGCAGGCGGGTCCGGTCGCCGATCGCGTAGCGGTGGGCGACGGTGTCGATCGAAAGCGCGAGGTCCAGGCCCTTGGCCTCGGCGGCGTGCCCCACCAGCTCGACGGCCTCCTCGAAACACCCGGGCACCCAGAACCTCTCGGACGCGAGCGCGAGCTTGCCGCGGTCGCTCTGCGACAGGTCGAGGATCTGATTGACCAGCGACAGCAGCGTCTCGCCGCTGGTCTGGATGATCCCCGCGAACTCGCGCTGGCGCGAATCGAGGGGCGAGCCGAGCAGGAGGTCGGAGCAGCCCAGGATCCCGTTGAGCGGAGTGCGCAGCTCGTGGCTCACGGTGGTCAGGAACTTCCCCTTGGCCTCCGCGGCGCGGCGCGCCTCCTGCGCGTGATGCTCGGCTTCGCGCTGCGCCAGCTCCGCGCGCCGCGCCGCCTCCGCGAGGCTCTGGTTGGCCAGCGACAGCTCGGCCGCGCGCCGTTCCAGGCGCCGGCTCCTCCACCGGATGCCGCCGTACAGCGCCAGGCCGGCGGCGACCGCGAGGAGCGAGTGAAACCATGCCGCCTCATAGAAATGAGGACGCAGGCGGAACGCCAGTAAAACCGGCGCGCTCCAGGCACCGCCGTCGTCGTGGAGGGCCTGGACCTCGAAATCGTACGTGCCGGGAGGGAGACGGGTGTAGAACGCCGACCGCCGCACACCGGACTCGATCCAGGTGCTGTCGTAGCCGTTCAGCCGGTAACGGAAGCGCGTGCCCGCGGCTTCGTCGAGGCCGAGCGCCGTGAAGCGGACCTCGATGTCGCCGTGACCGGGCGCGAGATCGATCGGCGCTTTCGAAGGGAGGGGCATGGCTCGGCCGCCGGCGACGAGCACATCCAAGGCCGGCTGGGGCGGGATGGGCTTCGCGAGCCGCGAAGGGTCGACCGCGACCACCCCGAAACCGGTCGCGAACCAGACCCGCCCGTCGCGAGCCCGCGTCGCGGAAGGCTGCCCGGTGCCGGCGCACTCCTCGATCAGCATGCCGTCGCCGAGGCCGAAGTGCCGGAACTCGACATGCTTCGCGGCGCCTCTCGCCGCCCGCACCAGAGCCTGCCGGTCGGCCCGGAAAAGACCCTGGTTCGTCGAGAACCAGATCGCGCCGAGATCGTCCTCCACGATCCAGGTGAGCGTGCCGGTCGGCAGACCGTGGCGGCGGCCGACTGTCCAAAAACGGCCGCCATCGAGGACCTGGGTCCCCTGGCCGTTGGTCGCGGTCCAGAGACGGCCCTCGCGGTCGAGAAGAAGCGCGTTGATCGCCGTGTCCACCAGCCCCTCGCCGCTGCCGAAGCGCCGTATTCCGCCGCCCGGATTCTGCGCGAACAGGCCGATGCTGGTGGCGATCCAGACCGTCCCCTCCCGGCCTTCGACGATCGATGAGACATACGGCTGAATGTCCCCTTCGACGAGTCGGACCGCCTGGAAGCGCTCGCCGTTTTCGATCGCCAGGCCCTCGCGGCTGCCGATCCAGAGCCTGCGTCGCGAGTCCTCGAAGATCACGGTGATCGGTCCGCCCGGCACGCCTTCGCCGGGCGTGAACCGGACGGCCGGGCCGCCGGGCCGAGCCAGGCGAAACAGCCCGTGGCGGTGGGTACCCACCCAGATCGAGCCGTCGCGCCGCTCGCCCAGGGAGACCGCGTCCTCGTCCGGCAGACCCGGCACCGAGACATGCCCGACGCGGTCCCCGTCGATCCGCGCCAGACCGCCGTCGGTCGTGACCCAGAGCGCGCCGTCGGAGGCCTCCATCACATTCCAGGTAGTGTCGTGCGGAAGGCCGTCCGCGGCCCCGAAGGGAACGACCTCGTCCGCCCGCAGCCGCAGGAGCCCATCCGTGTTGCTGCCGATCCAGAGCCCGCCCTCGCGGTCTTCGAAGAAGGTGGCGATGGCTTCCGGTCCGCCCGGCCAGGGCTCGATGCCCGCCGCGGGCGCCGAGAGCCCCGCAGGCGCCGAGGTGGCTGCGATCGCTGCGGTCCCCGCGCGCCGCCGGGCCAGCCCGCTGTCTGTACCGATCCAGAGCGTCCGGTCGCGGTCGAAGAAGAGCGCGCTGACGCGAGCGGACAGCTTCCAGGCCGGCTGCACCGCCTCGAGGGCCGAGCCGTTCGGGCGCACCCGGCGCACCGCCGGACCGTCCTCGCCGAGCACGATCTCCCCGTTCTCATCCACGGCGAGGGCCGTCACCAGCTCTCCCGGCAGCTGTCCCGGCGCGCGGGGTAGATCGAACCGGGTCAAGCCGCCGTCAGAAAACTTGAAAAGCCTGCCCTTTCCACCGATCCAGATCTCGCCGTTCCGGCCCGGCGCGAGCGAGCCGAGTGGGCCGCTCGGGCGGCCGTCGTGGTCCACGACCGGCTCGAGCCGGTCTCCCGCGAGGCGATGGAGGCCGGTGTGGCGAAAGGCGACGTAGAGATCGCCGCCGGGGCTCTCTGCGAAGCCGACGACGAGCCCGCGCAGCACGTTACCGCTCGGCACCGCCACGAATGCCGTTCCGTCGAAGTAGGAGAGCTTTCCCCGATCGGTACCGACCCAGATCCGGCCGCGGCGGTCTTCGAAGAGGGCCGAAACGTAGTTGCTGGCGAGCGCCGGAGTGTCTTCGACCTTGAACGTGCGGAACGAGACACCGTCAAAGCGGGCGAGCCCTTCCTGCATGCCGAGCCAGAGATAACCGCTACGGTCCTGGAGCATGCAGAGCACGCTCATCTGCGGCAGGCCCTCGCGGCGGGTCCAGTGGTCGGGACGGTATTGAGAGATGGCGCGCGCCGGATCGAGCGCCGCGGCGAGGAGCGGCCAGAGGAGTAGAAGAACTCCCAGCCAGCCCGGCTTTGAAGCCAGGCCACGGACGCGGCCAACTGTGCGGATCATATCTGGGGTCTATCTTACCCCGAACTTCTCCGCTTCGGTGGCACCTTCATGCTGGAGCGGTCCTCAGGACATGGCTGCGGTCCCGGCGGCACCGCTTCCCGCGACACCGGTTTGGTGGTAGTGCTGCATCTCCTCCAAGGCTGATCGCCGCCGGCAGGAATGCGACTAGCGGATGATCTCGACCGACATCGATGCCTCCTTCACTCCCCGGTGATCAGCGACAGGTGCGTCAGAACACATCTCCACTGGCCTTCTTGCCTGACAAAGACGCAGGACGTCCGCTCCACCAGGTGGAACGCCTGTCCTTGAAACCGGCCTCCGGAAATGCCTCGTCCGATGACAACGGCGGTGCTTGCCGTATCGGCGGCATCGCCGTAAGTGCGAACCTTCAAGTCATGGGACTCCATCACGTCGTGAGTCAACGCTCCCGATTTCACCAACCCCAGAAACGTCGCCTTGTCGCTGACGCTGCCATCAGGGCCAACGATTGTCCAGTCGTCCGCCATATACCGGCCGATCGCTTCCGCATCATTCTGGACCATCGCCCGGTCCCATTCATCTACAGCGACCAGTAGCTGCTTTTCGGCTTCATTGCTCATGGAAGATCCCCTCTCAACCGTTGCACCATCCGCATCCGAGAAGGAAGGTACCGTCTTCCAGCGGACTGAGCGCGATCGTCATCGGACAGACCTTGTCGGGGCGGCCCTCCGTGTTGACCGTCATGGCCCTCGTGAACTGTCCCAGGCGCAAGCCATCCTTCTTCGCCGTGGGGACGAGTTTCAAGGCAGTGGCGGCCTTGCGATAGTCGCCATGAAAGCGGCCGTACACGAGCGCCCCGAAATCCTCGCCCTGGGCGAAGGTCAGCAGGACGGCCGAGGTCCTGGCACCGCCAATCTCGAGCGGCGACCGCAAGATGACGACGCTCATCTCGTCCATCTCTTCGCCGAAGGTCGCCGCGGCGAATCCCCGGTCGAAGTTGGACGACCCGCTCTCAGCCATCTTGCGGACGGCTGCCAGCGGATCCCCCTTACAGAGGATGGAGTCCGTCAACAGAGCTTGCGGCGTGGGCTCCGCGGTATTGGCGATATTGGCGATATTGGGGGCAAGGGAACAGGCAACGCCTGCAGCAAGGGTCAATGCGACGAGTCGGTTCACGGGATCTCCTTCGGGCTCGAGTGGAGCAA
>JANOCF010000792.1:0-5182 GCA_031412055.1 Holophagales bacterium
CCAACCGACCTATAATGCCCACCCAACCTTTGCGCCGGACTGCCGCCGCAGCCGCTGAGGGATAGAGCCCTAGGCGGCAAACAGGGGCAGTAGTTCCATGAAGATGAATCGATAATGGTGACCAACCAGATCCGTTTCGACGACGGGGCTGCCTACGAACGATACATGGGGAAGTGGAGCCAGCTTGCAGGTGAAGCTTTCCTCGACTGGCTTGCTCCAAAACCCGGTTTGCGATGGCTCGACGTCGGCTGCGGCAACGGCGCCTTTACCGAAATGCTCGTCGAGAGGTGTGCGCCAGTCTCAGTCCAGGGGATAGACCCGTCTGAGGAGCAGCTTGCCTATGCTCGCACACGATCCGCGTCGCGTGCCGCACAGTTTCGTCAGGGCGATGCCATGGCACAGCCTTTCCCCGACGACACGTTCGACGCGGCTGTCATGCCGCTGGTGATTTTCTTCGTTCCCGACACGGCCAAGGGCGTTGCCGAAATGGCGCGAGTCGTCTGCCCGGGTGGCGCCGTCACAGCCTACGCGTGGGACATGCCTGGCGGTGGTTTTCCCTATGAGGCGTTGCAGGTTGAAATGCGTGAGCTGGGCGTTGCGGTTCCGGTACCGCCGAGCCCTGGCGCGTCTCGACTAGACGCAATGCGGGACTTGTGGGCTGGTGCGGGTTTGGATGCCGTCGAAACGCGAGAGATCACCGTGCAACGGACGTTTGCCGATTTCGATGACTACTGGACGACCATCCTCGGGGGGGCGAGCGTCGGTCCAGCGCTCGCAGTGATGGCGTCCGACGATCTCGCGCTTCTCAAAGCGCGGATGCGCGCGCGCCTGCCGGCAGATACCACTGGCCGTATCACTTGCAGTGCCCGGGCTAACGCAGTAAAGGGTTGCGTACCGAGGAGGTAGGATGACGCGAAAAGCGGTGTGTACGGGCAGGTGCAATCGTCGTTACATTTCTGAGGGCCTGCTCGGCCGACTCGCAGGTGGTGAATATCTGGCCAGGCGTAGCTCCGGGTTCCGAGGATTAGACTCACAAGGAACGGGTGATTGAGGACACTCCCTGGAGCGCCTCGCTCTTCAGGCGGGCGTCCTAACCACAAAGGCGCCACGGGTTGATGAAGGACGCCATGGAACGCGATGTGCAGAACATGGCGCCATGATGATCCCGAAGCGAAGGTTGATTCTCGGCGTGATCGCCGCTCTCCTTCTGGTCTTCCTCTACCGCGTCTTCGCCGTCTACACGGTCCGTTCCGGCGAGTGCCGCCCGCGGCCCGTCGACCCGCGTCTTCGCCTGCTGACACGCGACGAGCAGGGCACGCTCGTCAGCTTTCCGGAACGGATCGCCTTTCCGCCGCAGCGCCGGCCTCTCGTCGTGATGACCTACAACATCGCGGGGCACGACGAGCTAATCGATGGCGATCACGTGCGGCAGATCGCCGACGCCATCAACCGCATTCACCCGGACATCGTGGCCTTGCAGGAGGTGCATCGCGGGACGTGGCAGGCGCGCTTCCGCGATCAGCTCGCGGAGTTGGAGTCGCGCACCGGGCTCCACGGCTACTTCGCCCCGAGCTATGTCCGGTGGGACGGCGGATACGGCAACGCGATCCTCACCCGCGGCAGGATCGTGCGGGCGGAGGTGCATCCGCTGCCGTGCATCGGAGAGCCGCGGGCGCTCCTCGAGGCGACGATCCAGATTGACGGAGCCACGATCAGCGTCTACGCCACGCACCTGACGTCGTGGGGCCGCTTCAACTCGAAGATTCGGGCGGAACAGCTGCGCTGCCTTGCGCGGGAGGTCCGCACCAGCCGCCATCCGTATATTCTCGCCGGCGATCTCAACACGGGCCCGGATACTCCGGAGATGGAGGCGTTCCGCCGCGAGAACGTCGCGCAGCTCGCATCGGAGGCGGTCGGTCCGACATTTCCGCTCTGGAACGAGCAGATCGATTACATCTTTGCCGACCACGGCTGGCATGTCGGCGCCTCGCGCTCCTGGCCGGTCAAGGTCTCGGACCATCTGCCTGTGACGGCAGAGCTGATCTGGGAGCGGTAAGACCAGGATGAAACGGGCGTTTCCGGAACTGCGCTAAAATCGGGCAAACCAAACTGCTGCGGGAAGGCAAGGCGGAGACAAGAGCCTTTCGTCGCGCGGGTAATCAGGACCGCTTCCGCAACCGCCACCTGACCCCTAACTGACCCCTAACTGACCCCATATCATGCGGATAAAGACGCTGGCGCTCGTCGTTGCAACCGTCCTGGGCAGCGTTCCTTGCGCGCTCTGGGCAAAAGATTACACCCCCGCCAAATGCACCGGCGCCCTGACTTACGAGGGCCAGCCGATCTATGGCAAGCCGGTTCAGATTCCGCCGGACCTTCGGATCGGCGATACGGCTTTCAGTCCGGAAGTCGTGCAACGCCTGGCCAAGGGGATGGAAGACGCGATGCGCCACAGCAAGGCCGCTCATATGAGCGTGAGTGTTGCCACAGCGGCCGGGATATGGTCCGACACGCGTTCGGCGGATGGCACTGCTCGATTCAAGAGGCTCTACTGGGCGAGCGCCGGCAAGGCGCTGACCGCGGTCGTGATCCTGCAGCTCGCCGAAGAGAAAAAGCTCGCGCTGACCGACCCGGTATCGCGCTGGGTGGATGGTGTTCCACACGGCCGGCATATCACCGTCGATCATCTGCTTCTGCACACGTCCGGCCTCTTCAGCGCAAACGAGGATTTGAGGGTCCGGAAAGAGAACCGTTACCTGACGCCCGAGGAATCCATCCGTATCTCGGCCAGGCATGGCGCGATGTTCTGCCCGGGACAGGCGTGGCGCTACTCGAACACCGGCTACACCATTCTGGGCAAGATCATCGAAGCCGTAGAAGGGCGCCCCTACCATGAAGTCGTCAACCGGCGCATCGGCGAGCGGCTCAATCTACCGACGCTGCGCGCCCTGGCTCCGCAGGAATCTCCTCCTGACGTCGCACCGCTCGTGCCCGCGGACAGCTCCCAGCCGAAGATTTCTCCCAGTTGGCCTTTTGCTGCTGGAGCCGTCGTCGGCTCGGCCGAGGATATGCTTCGCTTCTGGCACGCCGTGCTCGCCAGAAAGCTGCTCAGCCCGGAGAATACAGCGCGGATGTTCGAGACTCTGTATCCCATGTTTGACCGGGGAACGTACTACGGCCGAGGCGTCATGCTTTACGAGCTTCCGGGCGATAACGGATCCATGAAAGCCTGGCTTGGTCATAGCGGCGGTACTCCAGGCGCCAAGGCAGTGGTCGTCTATTCGCCAGCGGACCAGGCCTTCGTGTCGGTCTCGCTATCGGGAGATGGTCCGGCCGAAGCTTCGGCCAACCTGCTGCTGAAGCAGCTTGCAACTCCGTAGACCCAAGGAGCAACATCCGTTTCAGCAGGGGAGATAAGACATGAGATCAAGACTGATCCGGGGAATCGTCATGTTCGGGCTGCTGGCGCTTGCCGGCCAGTCCGTGGCGCAGGAGCTGGGCGACCGCAGGGGTCTCGATCATGTGGCCGTGCTTGTGCGTCCCGAGAACTTCGACACCGCGGTGGACGTCTTCAGCGATCAGCTCGGGTTTTCGGCCACACCGGCGTTGCTGTCCCCGGTCGGGGCCAAGAACAGCTTGATCTGGTTCCGGGACGAGACGTACCTGGAGATCGCGACGTTCACGGAGCTGAACGAGCTCACGGCGCCGTTCCTCGCTTTTCTGGAGGACCACGAAGGCGGCAAGTTCTACGGTACCGAGGTGGTCGACCCCGCCCAGGCGACCGCGTTCCTGACCGGTGCCGGCTATCCCAACGTGGGTCCGATCCCGGCTGCGCCGCTCACCATCGAATCGACCGGCGAGGTCGTCGGACTCACGCCTCTCTGGGGCTCGATCGTCCTCACCTCTCGGGTGGCTCCCGACAACTCGAACTTCTTCCTGGACTATGACGAGGCCCAGGTGCGGGAGATGTTCGCCGAGTTCCCGGCCCTGGCGCCCCGGCCGCACCCCAACACGGCGCAGAAGATGGAAACCCTGTGGCTGGTGGTGTCGAATCTGGACGCGGCCATCGATTTCTACGAGGGTCTCGGTCTGGAGGTACGCTCCAAGCACCAGAAGATCCCCTACCTGGGCGGGCGCGGCGCGCGGGTGCTGTACAGGAACAACAACGTCGTCGCTCTGCTGGAGCCGGATGGTCCTGGTCTGGTCGCGGACTTCGCGGCGGAGCGCGGGGAAGGCATCCTGGGCGTGAGCATCAAGGTGGGTAATCTTGGGACCGCTCGTGATCTCATCCAGGACAATACCGGCCTCCGTCTGCGGACCTTCAGGTACAAAGGCCGGGAGCGCTTCCTGATACCGGCGTCTCTGACGCACGACTTTCTGATCGAGATGGTCGAGTAGGAGATCCTTGTCATCATGAAGCCGTCTTTCTTCCTCGCCGTGCTGCTCTGCGTCACGTCTATCGCATCCGCGCAGAGCCTCCCCGTCAAGGCTTCTGCTGAGACCGCACCGCTGGTCATCGGGGAGACGTTCACCCTCTCCTCCAAGGTTCTCGGCGAGGTGCGGCGCATCAATGTCTACAAACCGCCGGGGTATGCCGAGTCCAGCACGTTGCGCCTGCCCGTGCTGTACATGCCCGATGGGGGAATCAACGAGGATTTCCTGCACGTGGCCGGTCTGGTCCAGGTGTCCGTGGGGAACGGCACGATGCGGCCGTTCCTGCTCGTGGGGATCGAAAATACCGAGCGCCGCCGGGACATGACCGGCCCGACCGAGAACGCGGAAGACAAGAAGATCGCGCCGCGCGTGGGCGGTTCCGAGGCCTTCCGGACGTTCATCCGCACGGAGCTGATGCCGAGCGTGCAGAGCCGCTACCGGACGACTGGTGAAACAGCGATCGTGGGCGAGTCGCTGGCCGGGCTTTTCGTTGTGGAGACGTTGCTCCTCGAGCCCGGTCTGTTCGACACGTACATTGCCTTCGATCCCAGCCTCTGGTGGAACAACGAGAAGCTGCTCCGCGGCGCCCGCGATCGATTGCGTGTCCGGCCTGCGTCCAAGGTGACCCTGTATTTCGCCAGCAGCAAAGATATGGGGGATCTCGCGTCGAAGCTGGCGGCCACACTCAAGGAGGGCGCGTTTCCCGGCCTCGCATGGCACCACGAGCCGATGCCGGACGAGCAGCATT
>JANOCF010000793.1:0-2088 GCA_031412055.1 Holophagales bacterium
GGTGTAGATGACGTAGGCGAGCTGGTCGGGATCGGAGCCACGATTGGATGGGGATACCGTAGAGACCCTCTCCCCCGCGAGCGCGATTCCAAGCTCCTCCCGGTCCAGCAGGAGGACATGAGCCCGGTGCCCGGGCAGGATCTCCAGCATGGTGGTCTGCGTGATCAGCACGCGGGCCCGCGAGTCGGCCAGCATCCAGGCCAGGCGATCCCGGGGATGGGAGGGATCGAGGGGCACGTAGGCGCCTCCGGCCTTGAAGACACCCAGGACGGCCACGATCCTCTCGATGCCGCGCTCCAGGCAGATCCCCACCAGGACCTCCGGACCAACTCCGAGGTCGCGCAGATGGCGTGCCAGGATTTCGGACCGGGCGTCCAGCTCGCCATAGGTGAGCGTCTGGCCGTCGAAGACCACGGCCGTAGCCCCGGGCGTCCTCTGCGCCCAGGACTCGAAGAGCTCGTGCAGGCAGACGTCGGGCTCCGTTGGGACGGATGGGGGATTCCAGTCCACCAGGATCTGCCGGGCCTCGGCGTCGTCGAGGAGCGGAAGCTCGGAGACGGGGCGGTCAGGGTCGGCGGTGGCGGCCCCGAGCAGGGTCCGCAGGTGCCCGGAGAGACGGTCGATGGTGGCCGGGTCGAAGAGATCGGCGCTGTACTCCCAGGAGCCGGCCAGGGGTCCGCGCAGGCCGATCGTCTCCTCGGTCACCGACAGGAGCAGGTCCACCTTGGCGGTGCTCCCCTCCGCTCCGAGGGGCGACAGGGTCAGGCCGGGCAGCTCCAGCGGACGCGCCGGCGTGTTCAGCGAGAAGACCACCTGGAACACGGGGTTGCGCGCCAGGCTGCGCTCGATCTTCAGCTCGTCGACCAGCCTCTCGAAGGGGAGGTCCTGGTGCACGTAGGCGCCCAGGGCCGTGGACCGCACCCGGCCCAGCAGCTCGCCGAAGCTCACGCTGCCCCGGGGCGAAGCGGACCGCAGCTCGCCGCGGAGGACCAGGGTGTTGACGAAGAAGCCGATCAGCCCCTCGATCTCGCGGCGGGTACGGTTGGCCACCGGGGAGCCGACGAGGATGTCCTCCTGGCCGGTGTAGCGGTGGAGCACGGTCTGGAGGCCCGCGAGGAGCGTCATGAACAGGGTCGCTCCCGCCCTGCGGCTGAGGAGACGGATGGCCTCGGGCAGCGGCGCGGGGAGCTCCAGCGGCCGGTGGCCGCCGCGAAACGACTGCACCGGCGGGCGCGGCCGGTCCGCGGGCAGGTCGAGCACGGTGCGCACGCCCTGCAGCCGCTCCTTCCAGTAGGCCACCTGGGCGCCGAGGACGTCCCCCTGGAGCCACCGCCGCTGCCAGATCGCGAAGTCGGCGTACTGCGCGGGCAGGGGCGGCAGGGGAGAAGGCCGGCCCTCCACAAACGATTCGTAGAGGGTGGCCATCTCGGTGGTCAGCACCTCCATCGACCAGCCATCGCTGACGATGTGGTGCAGGTTGAGCAGCATGGCCCAGTCCTCGCGGCCGGCCCGGAAAAGCATCGCGCGCAGCAGGGGGCCGCGGGTCAGGTCGAACGGCAGGGAGGCCGCCTGGCCGAGCCCCAGATGGACCTCGTCCTCGCGCAGCCCGGCCGGAAGGCCCGTCAGGTCGACCAGCGGGACGGGAACGCGCATCGCGGGCGCGATCACCTGGAAGGCCTCGCCCTCGTGCTGGTCGAAGGTGGTGCGCAGCGCTTCGTGGCGGCGCACGATCTCGTTGAGCGCGGCCTCCAGGGCCGGCAGGTGGGGCGTGCCGGTGGCGCGCAGGGCCGCGGGCACGTTGTAGAGCACGCTTCCGGGCTCCAGGCGGTCCAGGAACCAGAGACGCTCCTGGGCGAACGAGAGGGGCGGACGGGGGCCGCGCTCCTCCGCCGACAGCGGCACGACCGGCGGCGGCTGGACGCCCCGGGACTCGCGCACGGCCTCCGCAATCCGGCCGGCCAGGGCAGACAGGGTGGACGTCTGGAAGACGGCGCGCAGGGGCAGCTCCACGTCGAAGGTGTCGCGGAGCCGCGACACCAGGCGGGTGGCGAGCAGAGAGTGGCCCCCAAGCTCGAAGAAGTCGTCCTG
>JANOCF010000794.1:0-1507 GCA_031412055.1 Holophagales bacterium
GCCCGCGGGGCGGGTGCCGTTGTGCGGGGAGTGGTAGGACCTCACCCCCTGTCCCCCTCTCCCATCTCCCTTCCGCCCATCCCCGGGAGAGGGGGAACGCATGCGGGCGATCCCGGCTAAAGCGAAGCCGAAAACGTCTGAAGACGTTCCCCCTCTCCCGACGGGGGCTTGGGTGGGAGATGGGAGAGGGGGACAGGGGGTGAGGTTTTACCACTCCCCGCACAAAGGCACCCGCCCCGCCGGCACCCCGAACCGCACCTCCCAGTCCGCGGGACCCTGGACCGGGTCGCTCTTGAGCAGGAAGACCGAGCGGCTCGGATCGTAGAGCGCCAGCCCGTCCTTGCCGTCGCCGTCCCAGTCTCCCGCCAGGGGGATCCAGCCGGCCTTGGGCATTCCGAAGCGGAGGACGAGGTCGGCGTCGCCTCCGGAGAGGCTGTTCTTGAGCCGGAAGATGCCCCGCTCCGGATCGTAGAGCCCGACGCCGTCCTTGCCGTCGCCGTCCCAGTCTCCGGCCACGGGAATCCAGCGGCTGCGGGACGGTCCGAAGCGGAAGGCGAGGTCGGGCTGGTCTCCCTGGTGGGTGTTCTTGAGCTCGAAGAGCGACTTGGCGCGCTCGTAGAAGCCGACCGTGTCGCGGCCGTCGCCGTCCCAGTCGCCCACGATGGGCACGGCCGCTCCCGAGGCGGGATGGAAGGTCAGGAGCAGGTCGGAGCCCGACTGCGCGAGGGTGCCCTTGAGACGGAAGGTGGACTTGCGCGGATCGTAGAGCCCCAGCGTGGTGCGGCCGTCACCCTCCCAGTCTCCGGCCAGCGGGATCTGTCCGTGTCCGCGGGACGCGAGCTGCACGGTGCGGTCCTCGGGGCCGGAGAGGTGGCGGTCCTTGAGGAGGAGCCTGGCGGTCGACGGCTCCCAGAGAGCCACGGTGTCCACGGGGTGCGGCGACGCGAGGCTCCACAGGCGGCCGTCCAGCGTGGTCAGGTGGATCTCGCCGTGGCGGTCCTCGCCGAAGGAGGTCACGTAGAGGGCGCGGGGAGGCAGCTCCCGAACCTGCCACTGTCCGCCTTTGCGCTCCGCGGCCCAGAGCTGGCCGTTGCACTGGTCGCCGAAAATGTAGGACCCGTAGAGGTGGGGCAGGGCGGTGCCGCGGTAGAGATAGCCACCGGTCACGGAGCAGCGGTCGTCCTCATGGCCGTACTCCAGCATCGGCGGGGCGTAGGCCGGCGAGCCGCACGGCGGGGTCGTGGCCGGGCAGGCATCGGTGGCGAAGCAGGCGGTCCCTTCCATCACCTTCCAGCCGTAGTTGAGGCCGCCGGGACTGCCCGCGGGCTCGAAGTCGATCTCCTCGCGCTCGTCCTCGCCCACGTCTCCGATGTACATGTCGCCGGTCAGCCGGTCGAAGGAGACGCGCCACGGGTTGCGCAGGCCCAGCGCCCAGACCTCCTCGGGCATGCCCGGGCTACCGCCGATAGCGCGGAAGGGGTTGTCCTGCGGGATGGCATAGGGCTTG
>JANOCF010000795.1:0-5420 GCA_031412055.1 Holophagales bacterium
CCAGACCGCCCTCGGAGCGGGCGAGGGAACCCTCGGACTGGACAAAGGGCTCGAAGACCCGGTCCAGCACGTCGGCCGGGACGCCGATGCCGTTGTCGCGCACCCGCACCACGGCTTCGCCCCCCTCCTGCACGGCGGTGACCCGGATGTGGCCGCCCGGCATCGTGTACTTGGCCGCGTTGTTGAGGAGGTTGGCGATCACCTGCTCCAGGCGCGTGGCGTCGGCCTCCATGCGGACAGG
This sequence comes from Holophagales bacterium, assembly GCA_031412055.1. Lineage (GTDB taxonomy): Bacteria > Acidobacteriota > Thermoanaerobaculia > Multivoradales > UBA5704 > DATMER01. Next base: position 242 of record JANOCF010000795.1, read on the forward strand.
GTCGGTCGGCACGGTGACCGTGAGCTCGTGGCCGCGCGAGTCGATCAGCGGCCGGGTGGCCTCGATGGCGCGCTCGACGATGGTGGCGAGGTCCACGGCCTCCTTGCGCAGGCGGATGCTGCCGTGAGTGATCCGGGAGACGTCGAGCAGGTCGTCGACCAGCCGGGCCAGGTGTTTGACCTGGCGCTCCACCATCTCCCGCGACGGCTGGAAGGCGGGGTCGAACGTCTCGACCTGCCGCATCAGCTCCACGGCGTTGCGGATGGGGGCGAGCGGGTTGCGCAGCTCGTGTGCCAGCATGGCCAGGAACTGGTCCTTTCGGCGGTCGGCTCCGGCCAGATCGTCAGCTCGCCGCCGCAGCTCGTCTTCCAGCTGCTTGCGGTCGGTGATGTCGAACTGCGTGCCCCAGACGCGGACGAGCCGGTTGTTCTCCAGCATGCCGATCAGGTTGTTGAGGAAGTACTTGGGCTTGCCCTCGCGGTCTATCTCATGGGACTCCGCCCCCGAAAGCCGGTAGCCCCCGCGAATGAACTGGCGCAGGTACTCGACGTTGTGCTGGTCCGCGCGGGGGAGGAGGTCGCCGAGGCGCGTGCCGACCATCTCGGAGGGCTCGGTCAGGCCGTACATGCGGGCCATCCCGCGGTTGCACTCGACCAGTACGAAGTGCTTGTAGAAGAGCTCGATCTGCTCGTCTTCGGAAAGCTCCGTGGGCACCGGCAGCTCCAGGTCGGCGCGCCAGATCCCCTCGGCGCTGTGCTGGAAGAAGGAGCGGAAGCGCTCCTCGCTCTCGCGCACGGCCTGCTCGGCCTGGAGCCGGTCGCTGACGTCGCGCAGGAGGAAGACCGCGCCCGCGAACCGGCCGTCTTCCCGGAGCGGCTCGATGGAGACCTGGATCCTGGCGTCCGATCCGCCTTCGATTCGCAACGGGCGGTGGGCCATGGCCGCGACCTCGCGGATGCCCTCTTCGCTGACCAGGAGCTCGAACGGCCTGCCTGTGCCCGCGTCCACCAGGCGTAGCACCTGGCCCAGGAGCTTGCCGCGTGCTGTTTCCGGGTCGCTCCCCACGAGCCGCTCGGCGGCCGGGTTCATATAGATGACGTGACCGGCGGCGTCGGTCGTGACCACCGCTTCGCCCAGGCTCTCCAGCGTCAGCCGGAGCCAGTCACGTGGATCGGATTTCTTGTCTCTTGCCATAGATCTCTTCCCCAGCCTCAAGAAAAGGGCGCACAGGCCGCGGCTGGCGGCATTTCGGTCTATTGCGATAAGCGCGCCAACAGCCTTGCTAAAAAGGATTGCCTGAGCACTTTCCGCAGGCAGAGGGAGAAAAAAACAGCGAAAGGCACGGAGCCCTGGACCAGGAAACGCTCCCAGGTGACGTTGGCGAGCTGGTCCGGATGCCAATGGACCGTGTAGGCGCCCCAGGCCACCGCCAGGGGGCCGGCAAGCCCGAGGAGCAGCGGCCAGGAGAGCGCGGCCCGTCTCCCGGTCAGGGCGCCTCTTCCCGCGAAGAGGACGAAAGGCACCATCCACCAGAACCCGACCCAGTGATCCCAGGAGAGGAAGGTGCGATCCAGGACGATCCCCCCGTACACGGGGATGCGGGTGAAGACGCCCGGGAAGAAATGCTCCGCCTGGACGAAGTCCTCGTACATCTCGTCCTGGCGGTTGGGGATGCCGGAGCGCCACAGCATGAAGAAGGCCAGGACCATCACCATGGCCGCGGCCGCGGCGCACAGGCGAGAGCCCTTGAGCAGGAGCCGCCGGCGTGGAGTGGGTGCCAGGGAAGCCGGACGCCGGCTCCGCCACAGGCGCAGGAGCGGAACCGCTGCCGTGGCCAGCAGCGCAAACCCGGCGAGCAGCGTCCCCTCGTTCTTGGTCAGCACCGCGCCGCCGAGGAGCAGGCCGGCGGCGATGCCGTCCGAGGGGAAGGCCCGGCCGCGCAGGAGAAGGATCAATGCCGCGCCGTAGAAGCAGGCAAGGGGAAGGTCGCTGTAGGAGCTGACCGCGCCGCCGTCCGGGTAGGAGGTGATGAAGGGCAGGCCGGCGATCGCGACCGCGGAGAGCCCGGCGGGCAGCCACCCCGCCCAGCGCCTCGCGCCGTCGTAGATCACGAGCAGCAGGGCGGGGAGAAAGGCCGCGTACAGGCAGCGGAAGAAGAGCTCGTCCTCGCGGGCGCCGGTCGCCTCCAGCACCGCCACCTGGGCCACGGGCAGGAGCACCGGGTAGCGCGGATGGTTGATGAACCACTGGCCCTTGGTGATGGCCACGGGGAGGACCGAGCCCTCGTAGCGGATGTAGCGCGCCTGGGCCGACCAGTGCATGCGCCCGTCCCAGTCCCGGAGCGGCTCCGTGACCGCGTCGGCGAAGACCCCGGCGCAAACCCCGGCCGCGGCCGCTGCCAGGACGAGAGACGCCAGGCGGGCGCGCAGGGGCAGAGGCCGGCGCGGGCGCTGAGTGCGGCGGTCCGCTGCCCGCAGCCAGCCGGCCAGCCCGATCGCCGCCAGTCCGGCCGCCGTGGCGAAGATGGCGGGGCGGCGGATCGGCACGTCGAGGAGGGCCGAGAGGGCATAGAGCGTCCCGGCCACGGTCGCTACCCCCAGGAGATAGCCGTAGCCGAGGCGGCGAAAACGGGGGACGGCGCGCAGGCCCGGGAAGAGGCCGGCCAGGGCGAGGCCGGGGAGGAGGAACAGCGCCACTCCTCCCAGGTGGGCCAGCAGCTCACGCACCCGGTCGACCGCCCTGGTCCCGCCGGTCCTGCCGGGCCCGCCGGCTTTGCTGCTCCCGAATCCTTTTGACGAACCGGAAGCGCTCGATCAACTCCGGCTTCCCGTACGATCCATAGGCGATGACCACCCACCGGGCCGCTCGGGGGATGCGCTTGCGGAAGCGGTCGACGTCGTCGAGATCGTCGAGCTTGCCCAGGAAGACGGCGCGCCGGGGAGCCAGGTCGAACTTGACCCAGAGCGGCCCGCCCTCCTCCTTGGGATCGCCGTTGACCAGGAGGTAGGCGCCGTCCTCGGGAATCGTGCGGCGGATCCTTTCGATGCCGTGGGTGTACATCGGCCCGTAGGTGCGCAGGCGCTCCTCGAGCGGCGTCTCGCCCGCAACCCGGAACGATTGCAGGGCGCTCTGGGCCGCCTTGAGGAGCGCCCACGGCGTGGCCACGGCCAGGTAGACCGCGAACAGAACGAGGGCGAGCGAGGAGACGAGAGGGCTCGAGGAACGCATCCGGTTCTTTATTGAATCACAAGGCGGATACAATCCCGCCACCCATGTACGAATACCTCAGCCGCCGCCGCATCGAGTTCTCGGACACCGACATGGGCGGGATCGTCCACTTCGCCCGTTTCTTCGTCTTCATGGAGAGCGCGGAGCACGATTTCCTGCGCAGCCTTGGAGTCAACCCGGGCACCTTCGTGGACGCGCACGGCCGTCACGTGGGCTGGCCGCGGGTCGCCACCTCGTGCCAGTACCTCTCGCCGGCGCGCTTCGGCGACGAGCTGGAGATCCATCTGCGCGTCCTGCGGAAGGGGACCAGCTCCTTGACCTACGGCTTCGACATCCTCCGGGAAGAGACCGCCGTGGCCCGTGGCCTGGTCACGGCCGCCTACTGCCATCTCGACGCCCCCGGCGGGGTGAAGGCCGTCCGCATCCCGCCGGAGATCGCCGGCCTCCTGGAAGCGGCTCCTGCCGCGGACTAGCGCCAAGGCCCGGTGCTGAAGCGCGGCGCCTGCATCACCCGGTAGATCGGCAGGAGACCCAGGGTTCCATCCCAGTGGGGAGTGCGGCGGTACCACCACTGGTAGCGCGCAAACGGGTCCTTGGCGAACGCCTCGTTCTTCATCGCCTCCTGGAACTCCGCGGCGGTCTTCGGGTCCTTCATCAGCTCGGCCACCAGCCCTTCGAGGACCCGGGTATCCATGTACTCCTTCTGCTCAAAGACGGTGGACAGCAGGCCCCAGCCCACGAGGGAGTCGGGCGCCTCGGGCTCGAAGAGCTGGACGGCCACGGCGAAGTCCGGCTGATCGGCCGGAACCCAGAGCGCTCCGGCCGGGATGTGCCGCCGCTCCGGCCGGCGCTCGGCCTTGACGCGGACGCCGTGGAGCCCCTGGTAGGAGCGCTCGGCGAACTGCGGGTCGGAGACCCGGATGGTTTCGACATCGACGTCGGCCGGCTGCTCGGTCTTCTCGACCCGCAGGCCGTGGCTGCGCAGGCGCTGCTCGATCTGCGGCCAGCCGGGGAGGACGACATAGCCGCGCGGGCGCGGCAGGGTCATGGAAATCTTGGCCCGGTGGTACCAGGGCACGACGATTTCCTGCACTTCGCCCCGGCGGTAGACGAGGATCGGCTGGCCCGTGGCGGCGGAGGTGACCGTCTCGTGGGCGTACACGGGGAACGGGAGCGGATCGCCCGCCTCGGCCTCTTCATAGCTGATCGCCACCAGGGAGGGCTTCGCGTCCGGCTTGCCCAGGGCGACGGTCGCCGCCTCGGCTTCTGCCACGGCCCGCGTCAGCGAAGCGGGGTCGCGGGCGACCTCGGCGAGCAGGGCCAGGAGGAAGTCGCGGTTGGCCAGCACCCGCTGGCGGTAGGGCTTGTAGGAGTGCATCTCCACCAGGATGGAGGGCCGGTTGCGCAGCGGGTAGTAGCTGGTGGCGAAGCGCGGAGTCCCCACCCAGGAGCTGAAGCCCTTGCCGGGATCGGTGCCGTCCTTGAGGTCCACGTAGGGACCGGCGCGATGCCCGGCCTTCTCGGTGGCCTCGAGAACCGCGGGCATGTGGTTGCGGAGCCAGAGGTCGACCTGGAGGGGAGCCTGGGGCGCCTCGGCCCACGACCAGGTGAGGACCCAGTCGTGGTCGACGCCGTCGGTCACGTGATCGTCGACGTGGAGGTGAGGCCGCCAGGCGGAGACCAGGCCCAGGATCGCCTGGGCTTCGGCGGAGACGGCCTTCATGTGATCGCGGTTGAGGTCCAGGCCGGCGGCGGTGGTGCGGAAGCCCATGCCCTTGCGCGGGCCGTCCTGGTTGGGCCGGTTGTAGGGGGAGACCCGCTCGTGGCCGTCCACGTTGTAGACCGGGAGGATGAGCAGGGTCATGCCGTCCAGCAGCTCGCGGCGGCGTCCCAGCGCGAGGTCGCGGAGGATCATCAGCGACGCGTCCTTGCCGTCGATCTCGCCGGCGTG
>JANOCF010000796.1:0-7248 GCA_031412055.1 Holophagales bacterium
TGAAACCCCAGGCTTTACGCCTGCGCGCCTTCGGCGCTTCCAGATGCCTGCTTAGTCCCCTACCTCTTGCTGGAACCCTGAACTCCTTTCCGGCGTATTCTGGGAGACGGTTGTAACAATCTCCCGGGAGGTACGTTTCATGAGCGATGGAGAAAGGAGGGGCAAGGTGTTAGCCGCAGCCTACGACGCAAAACAGCCTGACAAGCCCCCGGAAGCTCTTGAAGCGCTGTTCCGAGAGCACCACGGGGCGATTTTCCGAGCCGCTTACCGCATCACCGGCGATGCCGCAGATGCCGAGGACGTGCTCCAGACCGTATTCACGAGGCTCCTGCGCCGGGAGGATCAGCCCGATCTCACGGACAGCGCCGGGAGCTACCTGCATCGCGCGGCGGTCAACGCCGCTCTCGACCTGATCCGGGCGCGCAAACGGGCGCGTACCGTCGACCTCGACGACGTGGGCGATCAGCACCTCGTCGACCAGGCCGACCCGGGACCGGAACGCCGCCAGGGGAGCCGCGAGCTCGCCGGACGGCTGCGGGAGGCCATCAGCAGCCTCTCACCCCGGCAGGCCGAGATCTTCACGATGCGATATTTCGAGGGGCTGGGCAATCTGGAGATCTCCAAGATGCTCGGCGCCACCCAGACTTCGATTGCCGTCATCCTGCACCGCGCGCGGCACCGGCTCCAGAAAGAGCTCGGGTCGCCCCAAGGAGAACTGTCATGAGCCTCTTCAAGAAGAACGACGACACCCTCGATCAGGCCGTCGCCGAAGTCACGGGCGAGCCGATCGATCCCATGGTGGTCGAGCAGGCCGCGGCCCGCGTCTGGGACCGCCTGTCCCAGGGCGCACCCGTCCACAAGCTCGAGGACCGGGCTGCTGCGGCCACTCCCGCCACTCCCGACGTCCACGCCAACCTCCGCGGTTGCGAGGACTTCCAGTCGCTGATCCCGGCCTACATCCGGGGCGAGCTGTCCGCCGCGCGGGCTCTGCTCGTCGAAGATCACACCCGCACCTGCGTTCCCTGCCGCCGCGCCCTCCGCGAGGCCCGCGACGGCAAGGCCCGCGAGGTCCGTCCGGCCGCGGCCACGGTCCTGACCGGACGCCGCACCCGTCTGATGTGGCAGAGCCTGGCCGCGATCCTGGTCCTCGGACTGGGCGTCGGCCTCTTCCTGTTCATCTCCGACATGATGGCGGGCGGCTCCCAGATGGCCCGCATCGAGTCCGTCGAGGGGCTGCTCTTCGAAGTCGACGGCGCCAGCATCCGGCCGGTGAGCGCCGGCCAGTCGCTGGACGAAGGCGAGGAGATCCGCACGGCCAAGGCCTCGACCGCGATGGTCCGCATGGCCGACGGGTCTCTCATCGAGATGAGCGAGCGCGCCACGCTGTCGCTCGACGCCGGCCGCAAGGGCAACACCATCCAGCTCGACGGCGGGCGGGTGATCGTCCAGGCCGCCAAGCAGCGCCAGCGGCACCTGTTCGTGTCGACCAACGACGCGCTGGTCTCCGTGACCGGCACGATCTTCTCGGTCAACCACGGCACCAAGGGCACCCGCGTGTCGGTGCTCGAAGGCGAAGTCCGGGTCAAGCAGGCCAAGCGGGACGACATCCTCCATCCCGGACGGCAGGTGACGACCCACGCCAGCGTTTCCAGGGTTCCGATCGGCCGCGAGGTCGCCTGGAGCCGCAACGCCAAGGAGTACCAGCAGCTCCTCGCCGAGCTGACCGCCCTGGGCCAGGAGATCGACGCCCAGGTGGAGCGGCCGGGCCTGCGGACCTCGACCCGCCTGCTCGACCTCGCTCCCGAAGGCACCATGGCCTTTGTGGCACTGCCCAACCTGGCCCACAGCCTGAGCGAGACGCAGCGCATTCTCGACCAGAAGGTCCAGACCAACGAGACGGTCCGCAAGTGGTGGGGCCAGACGCTCGGCACGTCCGAGAACGAGCAGAAGTTCCGCGAGATGATCGCGAAGATCGGCGACCTCGGCCGCGACCTCGGCGACGAGATCGCGGTGGCCGTCCAGGGCGAGGATGGCGAGGACCACGAGGTGGCTCCGGTGATCCTGGCCGAGGTGACCAACGAGGCCGGCTTCCGCGCCACGCTGGAGCGGGAGGCTGCCGAGCTGGCCGCCAAGAACGATGGCAAGACCGTGCTGATCATCGTCGACGATCCCGCCAATCTGCCGGCACTGCCGTCGGGTGAGTCGGATGCCCTCTACGCCTGGGTGGGTGACGGTCTGTTCGTCGCCTCTCCGGACGGCGCCCGTCTGGCGCAGGTGGCCGCGCTGGCTGCCGGTGGTACCAACCCCTTCACCTCGTCCACCTTCCGGGCCCGCATCGCCCAGGAGTACCAGGACGGCGCCGGCTGGCTGTTCGCGGCCGACCTGGCCGGGTTCCTGGCCAAGGAGACGCCGGATCCCGAGGCCGAGGCGCTGGGCATCAACGATCTCCAGCACTTCATCGTCAACCGGCGCGAGTCCGGCAACCAGGCGGACACCCGCGCGGCCCTGACCTTCAGCCAGGAGCGCCGCGGTGTGGCGTCCTGGATGGCGGCGCCGGCTCCGATGGGCGCGCTGGGCTTCATCTCGCCCGACGCAAACCTTGCGGCCGCTTTCATCGTAAGGCAGCCCATGAGCCTGCTGGACGATCTCCTCAAGGTGAGCCCCGAGCTCGCGACCGAGCTGGAGAAGGTCCGCCAGGAGCACGGCTTCGACATCCGCGAGGACCTGGCCGCTCCGCTCGGCGGCGAGTTCGCCATGGCGGTGGACGGTCCGCTGCTCCCCACTCCTTCGTGGAAGCTGGTGGCCGAGGTCTATGACACGGCGCGTCTCCAGCAGAGCCTCGGGAAGATGGTGCAGCACGTCAACGACCAGCTCCGCAAGGAGGGCAAGGGCGGCATGGAGATTCGCGAGCAGGAGTCGGGTGACCGCACCTTCTACTCGATCGTCTCCACCGACCCGAAGATCGAGGTCCACTACACCTTCGACGACGGCTACTTCGTGGTGACGCCCACCCGGGCGCTGCTCGAGCGTGCCCTGCAGCAGAAGGAGTCGGGCGTAACCCTGGCGACCCACCCGAAGTTCCGCGACCTCCTGGGCTCGGACGGCCAGGTGAACGTCTCGGCCTTCTTCTACCAGAACCTGGAGCCGGTGCTCGACGCCGCCTCCAAGGTGATGCCCAAGGATGCCAAGAAGGAGCTGCAGGATGGTGTGAACCCCCTGAAGAACCTCTTCATCGGCCAGGGTCCGACGCTGATCTACGCCTACGCCGAGGAGGACCGGATCCTCTTCGCGAGCACCAACCAGAGCCCGCTGGGCCTGAACCTCCAGACGCTGGCCGGCTTCGGCGGCATCCTGGGGCACATGGACCACGCGCATGAAGCGGCTGAGCAGCACGAGATGACCGAGGCGGACGAGGCCCGGTAAACCTTCGGGTTCCAGGCTCTCACAAGGAGATAGAACGTGGTGAATCCGGCGACGCAAAGGGCCCTAGATCCGACACCCGCACCGGCTCCGGCCGTTCCGGTGATCGAGCTCGAAGGGCTGGAGGTGAAGCTCGGGAAGCGTCCGATCCTGCAGGGGTTGAACGCTTCCATGTCCGGCCGGTGCATCGGCCTCCTGGGTCCGAACGGCGCCGGGAAAACCACCCTGCTCCACACTCTGTTGGGCTTCTACAAGACGACCGGCGGCACCGCCCGCGTTTTCGGCCTGGACATCCGGACGGAGACGCGGGCGATCCGCTCGCTCATGGGCTACATGCCGGAGAGCGATGCCTTCATCGCCGGGATGACGGGCATCCGCTTCGTCCGCATGATGGCCGAGCTCTCGGGGGTTCCCAAGGCGCAGGCCATCGAACGGGCCCACGAGATGCTGTTCTACGTCGGTCTGGGGGAGGCGCGGTACCGCACTGTGGACAGCTACTCCCTGGGCATGAAGCAGCTCGCGAAGCTGGCCCAGGCGCTGGTCCACGGCCCCAGGCTGCTGTTTCTGGACGAGCCCACCAACGGGCTCGACCCCGTCGCCCGCGAGCGCATGCTGCGGCTGATCCGCGACATCCGTGACAACGGCGAGGTCGCGGTCATCCTCTCCTCCCACCTCCTGCGCGACGTGGAGGAGTGCTGCGACGAGGTGCTGGTGCTCAAGCAGGGCAAGGTCGCGGTGACCTGCGACCTCGAAGCGGAGCGCCGGTCCAACCGCAATTTTCTGGAGCTGGAGCTGCGCGCCGAGGACGGCTCGAGCACGGACCCGGAGTTCGTCGCCGCCCTGGAAGGGCTGGGCGCGGAGCTGGCCGCGAGCACCCGGCAGCGGCTCAAGCTGGTGCTGCCGGAAGGGGTTGGAGTGCGCGACCTCTACCGCCTGGCCGCCGAGCGGAAGGTGCAGATCCGCCGGCTCGACTACAAGAGAGATTCCCTGGAAGACATCTTCCTGAAGGCGATGGAGGCCTGAGCCATGGCGGTCTACGGTCGCAGCTACCGGCGCTACACGGGCGAGCTGACTCCCCCGAAGTCGCGCTTTCTGATCATTCCCCGGTACGCCTACGAGACGGTGTTCCAGAGCAAGCTGTTCCTGATCTTCTTCGTGCTCTGCTTCGTGATCCCGTTCGTGGGCCTGCTGCTCATCTACCTGCATCACAACGTGAGCGCGCTGACCTTGCTCAGCCTCCCGGCCGAGGAGCTGAAGCGCTTCCTGCCGATCGACGCCGAGTTTTTCTGGCGCGGCATGTGGTTCCAGGGCGCGCTGTCGTTCGCCCTGGTGCTGCTCCTGGGGCCGGCGCTGGTGTCTCCCGACCTGCGCAACAACGGGCTGCCGCTCTATCTCTCCCGGCCGTTCTCGCGCGTCGAGTACGTGCTGGGCAAGATGTCGGTGCTGCTGATCCTGCTCTCGGCCATCACCTGGGTCCCGGGCATGCTCCTCTTCCTCTTCCAGGGTTATCTGGAGGGGGCAGGCTGGATCGGCAGGAACCTTCCGATCGCCTTTGCGATCCTGGCCGGGAGCTGGGCCTGGATCCTGTTCCTGTCGCTCCTCGTCCTGGCGGTGTCGGCCTGGGTGAAGTGGAAGCCGGTGGCGCGCATCGCCATCTTCGTCCTCTTCTTCGTGACCATGGGCTTCGGCAACGCCATCAACGAGATTCTGGACACCTGGTGGGGGACGCTGCTGTCGGGCTGGTACGTGATCGGCTCGATCTGGTCGGACCTGTTCGGCGTGCCGGACGGCGAAGGCTTCCTGCCGCCGGCGGGCGCGGCCTGGACGGCGCTGGTCGCCGGCTGCCTGCTCTGTCTCTGGCTCCTCTCCCGCCGCATCCGGGCGTACGAGGTGGTCCGGTGAGCGTCGCGGCGGCGTACAACGGGGAGCGCAGGCCGGCGGAGCAGCTCCTGGAGAGTGGAGCCGGAGGCCAGATCCTCATCGAGAACGTCTCCAAGTTCTACGGCGAGATCCTGGGGATCAACAACGTCAACCTGACGATCAAGCCGGGGATCACCGGCCTGGTGGGACCCAACGGCGCGGGCAAGACCACGCTGATGAACCTGATGGTGGGGCTGATCCGTCCCACCCGCGGGCAGATCCGGATCCTGGGTGTCTCTCCGAACGATCCCGAGGAGCTGTTCCGCCTCGTGGGCTACGCGGCGCAGTACGACTCGTTCCCTCCCGGCCTGAACGGCTACCAGTTCATCTATTCGTTCCTGCGCGTGCACGGCTACACGCACACCGAGGCCGACGAGATGACGTGGCAGGCGATCCAGCGGGTGGGTCTCACCGAGGCGGCGGGGCGCAAGGTGGCGGGGTACAGCAAGGGCATGCGCCAGCGCATCCGGCTGGCCCAGTCGATCGCGCACCGGCCGTCGGTCCTCGTCCTGGACGAGCCGCTGAACGGTCTCGATCCGATGGCGCGGTCGGAGGTGATCACCCTGTTCCGGGACCTCGCCAACGCCGGGCTGCACGTGATCGTCTCGAGCCACATCCTGCACGAGGTCGACCTGATCTCGGACCAGGTGGTGCTGATCAACGGCGGCTACATCGTGGCCGAGGGAGATATCGGCGGGGTGCGTGACGAGATGGAGGAGGAGCACCCGGTGCAGGTGCTGATCCGCTGCGACCGGCCGTCGCTGCTGGCCTCGCGGATCTTCGAGGATGAAAATGTGGTGGAGGCGCGCGTCGGCGACGACCGCCGCAGCCTGCTGGTGCGCACCCGCAGCGCGGACCGCTTCTACCTGCTGTTGAACCAGGTCGTGATGGATACGGGCCTGGCGATCGAGACGGTGATGCCGACCGATGCCGACGTGCATGCCGTCTACCAGTACCTGATCGGCTCGAACGGAGAGAAGGCGTGAGCGAAGCCATGCGAGAGACGGTGTCCTCCGTTCCGGTCGCGGCCCCGGGCCGTCCGTGGGCGTTGTGGGTGAGGCAGGCGCTGGCCATCGTGCGGCTGGAGCTGCGCAAGGCGTTCCTGGGGCGCCGGGTGATCGGCCTCCTGGTGCTCGCGCTGATGCCCGTGTTCATCCTGACCCTCCGGGCCTTGCTCCCGCAGACGGTGGACGATCCCGCCAACATAGGGGAGGCCACGCAGGAATTCTCCTGGATCTATCAGGGCTTCATCCTGCGCATCGTGGTGTTCCTGGGCTGCGTATCGATCTTCGGCAACCTGATCCGGCGGGAGGTGCTGGAGCGGAGCCTCCACTACTACTTCCTGTCGCCGGTGCGGCGGGAGCTGCTGGTGGTCGCCAAGTACCTGACCGGCCTGGCGGTGGCGCTGGTGCTTTTCGGGGGCTCGACGCTGGCGTCGTTCATCCTGGCCTACGTGCCGTACAACGGGGTGGAGAACTTTCTGCTGCAAGACGGAGGGCTGAGCCATTTGGCGTACTACATGCTGATCACGGCGTTGGGCTGCGTGGGGTATGGCGCGGTGTTCCTCACGCTCGGATTCTTCTTCCGCAGTCCGGCGATCCCGGCGCTGGCGGTGTTCGGCTGGGAGGGGATCCACTTCCTGCTGCCGCCGCTGCTCAAGAAGTTCAGCGTGATCCACTACCTGCAGTCGCTCGCCCCTGTACCAATCTCGGAGGGACCGCTAGCCATTCTAGCGGACCGTCCGGAGAAGTGGATTTCGATCCCGGGAGTGCTGCTGACGGCGGCGGTGCTGCTGGTGCTGGCGGCGCTGAAGGCCCGGACGATGGAGGTCAAGTACGAGGAGGATTGATCCCATTCCGGTTGATCCCATTCCTCCTCTCCCCGTCCCTCTCCTCCGTGCCGGAGGAG
>JANOCF010000797.1:0-1807 GCA_031412055.1 Holophagales bacterium
ATCCCCGGCAGCAGGAATGCCAGGGCGCGCTGGTCTGTCAGGACTGGCCCGGCGAGGGAAACCCGCCCGAGCCGGAGCAAGTCTTCGCGGGCAAGGACGTCAACGGCGCCAGCCTGGAAGGGCTTCTGGCTTTCCTCTTCGCCTGCAACAGCGCGGGAACTCCGGACCGGGGCGATTTCGAGCCGGAAGACGGGTACGCTCGGCAAGCGTCGCCCAAACCTTTTGTGTCCGGCCTGGCGCAGAAGCTCCTGGGAAGAGGTGCACTGGCCGTCGTGGGCCATGTGGAGCGTGTCTGGCGCTGCTCCTTCCTCTGGCGGGAAACGGGTACCAAGCCGCGGGCGTTCATGGATACGCTGGGGCGTTTGCTCGACGGCAAGCCTCTGGGCTGGGCCATGGAGCCCATGAGCGATCGCTTCTCCGATCTCTCTGCCTGTCTGGGCGCTCTGCTGGAGGACCACTACCTCGGCCTCAGCGTGGAGAGGCAGGCGGTCGTCGATCTTTGGACCGCCTCCCGGGACGCCCGCAACTACGTGATCGTGGGCGATCCGGCCGTCCGCTTGTTCACCCCTGCTTCGCCTCCTCCGCCTCGCCGGGTCATGCGGGGCGGCTGAATGCAAAACGGGAAAAGCTCTCATCCGACCGGCCTGCGGACGGGTGCGGCTCCTGATTGGAGCCGCTTGGTCCCGGGCCGGTCGGACCAGGTTCTCGAAGCGCTCCGCGACTGGCTGGGATCGAGGCGGGATCCCGATCCCGAGGTCGAGTACGGCTACTGGAAGACACTCTTGGACTGCTGCACGGTCGTCGAGCTGGCCGATGCCGTCCTGGAGCGGCTCGACTTTGAAGGAGAGCACGTCCTCGACGTCAGACCGGCGGATCTCCCGCTGCTCCGGGATCGGCTCGAGAGCGCCGCCAGGGAGAAGCTGGGCCTGTTGGAGCTCTCCGAGGAGGACCGTCTTCGGGTCGGACAGCATCTCTTCCTTCTGTCCGAGGTCGCTTTCGAAGGGGAGGAGCATCTTCCGCTCGCGGCAGCGTTGTATGCCATCGCCCATGAAGGCGGAGCCGGAGAGGACACCTTCTCCCGCTATGAAGGTCTCCTGCTGCGCTTCAAGCTTGGCAACGCGTTGCTTCTACTGGATGAGCGGATCGAGAGTCGCCGGCGCTGCATCGGGCTGGTGCGGCGGGCCTGCCAGCGGGCGGAGGAGATGCGGTGTCTGGACGGGAGCCCTCGGGATGCTCTGCGCGCGCTGACTCTGGAGATCTGGATCTGGCTCGGTCATCGTCAGGAGGAGATGGGGGAGTTGGAGGCCGCGGCGAATGCCTTTCTCTCTGCTGTGAGCTGTGCGGCCACGACGGATGACCGCGTCTCCTGCACCGCTCGGGCGGCTTCGGCCCTGGCGGCCTGCGGCCGGACCCGTGAAGCCAGGGAGCATCTGCTTTCGGTCCGGGATGAGGTTGGGGATGTTGAGGACGGGATGGTCCGGGCGCTTTGGGAAGCGGTGTTCTGGAGCCTGGGGGATGGGTGAGCGGAAGCGAATCGACTTAGACCTTTGGATTGAGCGGAATCAAGAAGGCCAGGGATACCGCGTTCGAGCTACGGCCGAGGGGAGGATGGAGTGGACGGACTTTGAGGATCCATTCACCTCGGAAGAGTTGGAAATCGTCCGGGATGCTGCCTCCTGCCGCTCGTCGCGAGACCTTCGGAAGCACGTACACCGGAGCATCTCACCCAGAGAGCTGGGTAGAAGGCTGTATGAAAGGGTCTTCGCCGGTCCGGTGCGGGATCTCTTGAAGGACCTCGTGTCCAAGG
>JANOCF010000798.1:0-2235 GCA_031412055.1 Holophagales bacterium
CAGAGCAGGATCGAATCGCCGCACCAGATCGATCAGCTCCTGGAACTGATCGCGGCCTCCTGTGGCCGCATACAGCCGCCCTCCCGGCTTGAGCACACGCCGCATCTCGGAAAGCGCCCGCGCCCGGTCAGGCACGTGATAGAGCATGTGATTGGCGATCACAGCGTAGAATCGATCGGTGGAGAAGGGGAGGGCTTGGGCATCGAGCACGGCCACTGGGACGGGGAGGCCCCGTCGTGCCTGCGCGACCATCCCCGGAGAGAAGTCCGACAGCGTGATCGCCCAGCCTTCCGGGATGCGCGACCGGTTCTCCTGCCAGAGAGACCCCGAGCCGCATCCGACCTCGAGAATCCGGCTCGCCAGGGGAAGCTGAAGGCGCTCGAATGCCCAGCGTGGCCAGCGCAGCGGATTGGTGCTGAACCGTTCGTGGAACTGGATGCGCGCATCGAGGTTCGACGTGGTGCGGTACTGGTCGCCACGGAGATACACCGCGTCGTCGATGCGAGCCATGCTGGAGATCTTAGCGCAGCCATCGTCCGGTAGAATGAAGGAATCAACGAGGGGGGCAATCATGGTAAAAAGCATCATCGCCGTCGTCCTGGCAGTGTTGCTGGCAGGAGTTATTGTCGCAGCCGTCGAGTTCCTGGGGATGCGGATCTTTTCGGTGCCGTCCGGGCTTGATCCCAACAACCGGGAGGCCATGGCTCAGGCCATGAGCAGCATGCCGACGGGCGTCTTCGTCTTCCTTCTCCTCGCCTATGCCTTCGGCTCGTTGGCCGGTGGATGGCTGGCGGCGCGGCTGGCGCCGCGCAGGCCCTTGCTCCATGCAATGATCCTGGGCGGTCTATTGCTGGCCGCGGGAGTGATGAACTTCGTTTCCATTCCGCATCCGCTCTGGGTCACGATCCTGGGACTCCTGGTGTTCCTGCCCATGGCCTGGCTGGGAGCCTCGCTGGCGCGTCCTCGATCGGCGGTTCCCGAATGATTCTGCGCAACGGGAATCAAGCTTCCTCCAGCAAGTCGGCGAGCAGCAACATTCGACGCTTCAACGACCCCAGCTCCATGTACTCCTCCCGCGTGTGCATGCCGCCGCCGACCGGACCGAGGCCGTCGAGGACAGGCAGGCGTCCGGGATCGGGCAGGAAGTTTGGGAAGGAGATCCCGCCCCGCTCGCGTTCGACCTCCAGCGTCCACCCCCGGGCCGCCGCGAGCGCGACGACCCGGTTGCAGATGGCGGAGTGTGGGCCGTCTGGATCGACGGGCGGAATCGTCACCTGGCGGGTGAAGTCGATGCGGGTTCCGGTCTGGGTGGCGATCTCGTTGACGAGGGAACGCAACTGGCGCTCGATCTCAGGCTCCTCGGATGGGCGGAGGAAGCGCGCCTCGCCCTCCGCGAGAGCCCGGTCGGGGACGACGTTGAGCTGGCGGTCGGAGCCGAGGAGCGAGTAGGCCGTGGCGAGATTTTCGACGAAGCTCGCGTCTCCGGCGACCAGGCGGCCGACGTTGACGGTCGGCCCGCCGTCCGGGCGCGAAAGCGCCTGCGCCTCGACACACCAGCGGGCTGCGGCGGCCAGGGCCGAGCGGCCGTCCCAGTAGGCGAGGCCGGAATGCGCGGCCTGTCCGTGCACGGTGAGCCGCCAGTTGAACATCCCTCGGCGGCCCGCGACCATGCTCTCCGCATCACCGGCAGGCTCGCCCGGCTCCAGGACCCAGAGAGCCCGCGCGTCCTTGCCCCAGCGGCCCATCGCGGCGTGGGAGAGCGGGCCCCCTACCTCTTCGTCAGGGACGACGACGAGCAGCATGTCGTCCGGCGGCTTCCCGCCTCGTTGAGCAACGAGGTCGAGCGCTCCCAGGAAGGCCACGAGCCCGCCCTTCATGTCGATGGCACCGGTCGCGACGAGCCGGTCTCCTTCGATCCGTGGCTCCGAGGCGGGGAGCACCGTATCCATGTGGCCGATCAGGAGCAGGTGCCCCTTGGAGGTGTCAGCCCCCCGGGCGACCAGGACCGGAAGCGAAGCCCCGTCCCCTCCGGCCTCCTCGTGGATTTCCGGTGTCATGCCGCGGGCCTGTAGCTCCTGGGCGAGCCGTTCCGCCATCCGGCGAAGCCCCGGCAGGTCGCCGCTGGGGGAGGAGATCGCGGTCAGCTCGCGGAGAAGCTCGACGGTGCGCTCGAACACGGGGGGCGGGAGGTCTGCGCTCATGGGCGTTATGGTAGCAGCCGTGCCGGCGGCGGGG
>JANOCF010000799.1:0-4538 GCA_031412055.1 Holophagales bacterium
CGGCCGGACCGGCCGCGCAGCCGCTGTTCTGGGGCGTCAGCGCGTTGCAGGCGATGGCGTGGCGGTTGAAGGCGTTGTAGATCGCCGTCATGTGCGGCGTGCCGTCGTTGAGGTTGCCATTGTCGTCGTCGGCCGTCAGCCACTGCATGTAGGCGTTGGTGGCGCCGCAGCCGTCCGAGGAGACGCCGCAGGAGCAGGAGTGCCACAGCCCGATGTTGCCGCTGCCCTGGTAGAAGAGCTTGTTGCCGACCAGGAAGGCGCTCTGGCTGTCGTAGTTGAACGGCGCGGCCTGGAGGTCGCGGGATACGAGGTCCCAGGCTGCCTGGCGGGAGGGAGCCGCGGCGCAGTGGACCTGCCGTCCGCAGGGGCCGGTGCCGGTCAGGCAGGAGCTGCAGACGAAGCCGAGCGGGGTGTCCGGGGTGTGGTCCGAGTGCTTGTCCCAGTCGGCGTCGCGCACGCCGGAGCAGTCGAGGTCGCAGTGGGCCGCGCCCTGCTGGGCCTCGTTCTGGTTGAAGCCGGTACCGTCCGCGGTGTTGCCGCAGCCCTTGTTGGCGGTCCAGAAGAAGCCATGGCCCAGGCAGGAGGACTGGAGGCGGTAGATGGCCACGATGTCGGCATAGCCTTCGGAGGAGTTGGACAGGGAGCCGCCGGTGTCGTTGTCGTCCAGGGCATGGCCCCACTCGTGGTCGAACACGCCCGCGAGCTCACCCGTGTTGCGGCAGCCGCCGCCCGAGCGGTAGAAGTTGATGCTTCCACCGGCGCTCGTGTAGAAGGCGTTGCAGGTGTTGTTGAGGTTGACGTTGGTCGTCAGCCGGCTCTGGAGCCAGAGGTTGTTCGGCAGCCAGCCGCGGGCCTGCTCGGCGAGCTTGTTGACCTCGTAGAAGGCCGAGCGGGAGGAGGCGGTGTTGCCCAGCGATCCGAGCGCGGTGCAGTCGTGGTTGCCGTTGGCTCCGCCGAGATCGATGCTGCCGCTGGAGCTGTTGCCGATCGCGCCGCAGTTGTCGACGATGTCGACATACTTGCCGGTCAGGGTCGTGGTGACAGTGCCGCTCGTGTAGTTGAAAACGCCCGCGCTGTTGGTGAAGTTGTTCGGGGTGGCCAGGCCGGTGTCGGCGAAGGGCATGGGCCAGTTGGTCTGCAGGATGCCGCAGGTGCCGTTGTTCGGACAGATCTCGGTGCTGGTGACGGGGTAGACGCCGCCCGTGACCTGCGCGTTGATGTAGTGGTTCGCGTCCTGGAAGGCCAGGACCTCGCCGGAGTGGGCGTCGACGATGACCTCCCAGGCCTCCTCTTCGGGCGGACGCCGGAAGGTGTAGGTCCAGACCAGGCGGTGGCGGTAGCCGACGCCGACCGGACCCGCGAAGGCTTCGCCCCGCAGGAACTCCTGGGGCGACACCGGGATGATCTCCAGGGCCGGCTGGCGCACGATCTCGTCCATGACCGAGCGCCCGCCCGCGTAGGCAAAGCCGGTGTTGAGGGCGTCGGCGGCGGCGATGCCCGGACTCGGGTTGAGGCCGCGCACGTCGCCCCAGGTCTCGGTGCCGAGCACGACGAGGTTGCCGTGGCTGATGGAGCCGGCCACCCGGCCGTCGCGGACGCGGATGCCGTGGTAGGTCTGCGGGATGCTGAACTGCCACAGGTTGGCGGTAACCTGGTCGATCCGCATGCCGCCGAGCTGGGCGGGGTCGATGGCCAGCAGGGCGCTGTGCTCGTTGACGAACTGCAGGGTGGCCATGGCGACCGTCTGGGCATCGAGCGCCTGCACGGGCCGGCCGAGCTGGGCGCCCAGGTCGCCCAGGCTGACGACGTTGCCGAGGCCGTCTCCGGGGATCAGAGGGAACGAGCCGATCAAGTTGGTGGCGGTGCCGGAGCGCGGGTCGATGAAGACCTTGACGCCGGGCTCGTTGCCGTTCGCCTGCATCCCCTGGAAGTCCACCCAGGCATCCTGGTTGGGCAGGACCTGCAGCACCTCCTCGAGCGGCTGCTGGGAGTTGCTGATGTAGAGCTCCGGCTTGAAGAACGCCTTCTGGCCCAGGTACGAGCCGGAGTCCTTGGGCTCGAGGGCCTGGGCCGCGCCGCCGATCAGGGCAAGCGTGATCAGGGAGGCAGCAAAGCTTCTAGACCGCAAACGATTGCAATACTCCATAGGAAGATTTCCTCAGAGGTGGGGCCCTCCGGCTCGCACCGGAGAGACGTTGGCGAGGGTCCCGGGGAGCACGCCTCCGCGGGGTATGGCAAGGGCCTGGATGTGTCGAAGGAAAAGGCAGGGCAAACGTCGCCGGATCGGACTTTCGTAGTGAAGCTCCCTTACAAGTAAAGGTACAGGCAACACGGAAGCGTGACAAGGGGATCGGCTTGCATTCTGTCCTTGACTGGTCTATCATTCAGCCATGAACTATTCCTCCTCCGCCTCGATGTCCTTCCTCATGCTCGGGACGCTGCATGGGATGGAGGCGCACCTGGAGAGCGCTCTGGGCCGGGTGGGGCTGTCGCTCGCGAAGTTCCGGACGCTGTCCCAACTGGTGGAAGCGAAGGAGCCGGTCCCGCTGGGGAGCCTGGCCGATCGTTGCGCCTGCGTGCGGTCGAACATGACCCAGCTCGTCGACCGGCTGGAGGCGGACGGTCTTGTCGAGCGGGTGAGCGATGCGAGCGACCGCCGGAGCGTCCGTGCCGCCCTGACGGAGCAGGGCCGGGCGCGCCACGCTGCGGGAGCGGAGATCCTGGAGCAGGCCGAGCGCGAGGTCTTCGCCCGTCTGGGCGATGCAGACAAGGCTTCGCTGGCGCGGCTTGTCGGGATGATGAAACCGGAGCCGTGACCCGGCTGACTGGCCCCCTTTTTTGACTTGATAGTTCATGTCTGCACGATTAACAGGACAAGCATACAGCTCTGACGCAAGGAGAATAAGATGAGCAGCCATTCGACGCAGCACCTGTTGACGCCGGTCCAGGTCGGACCGTACACGCTGGAAAACCGGCTGGTGATGGCCCCGATGACTCGCAACCGGGCGGGGGAGGGGAACGTGCCGACGCCGCTCATGGTCCGCTATTACGAGCAGCGGTCATCGGCGGGCCTGATCGTGACGGAAGCGAGCCAGGTCTCCGAGCAGGGAGTGGGCTATCCGAGCACGCCGGGCATCCACACGGACGAGCAGGTGGAGAGCTGGCGCCGGGTCACGGACGCGGTGCATGCCCGGGGAGGCCGGATCTTCCTGCAGCTCTGGCACGTGGGGCGGATCTCGCACTCATCCATGCAGCCGGGCGGCGCGCTGCCCGTGGCTCCGTCGGCGATCGCGCCGGAAGGGAAGGTGCGTATGGCCGCGGGAGTGGTGCTTTATGAGACGCCGCGCGCGCTGAAGCTGGAGGAGATCCCGGGCGTGGTGAAGCAGTACGAGGACGGAGCGCGCCGCGCCCTGGAGGCGGGCTTTGACGGGGTGGAGATCCACGCGGCGAACGGCTACCTCATCGACCAGTTCCTGCGGGACGGCTCGAACCTGCGGACGGACGAGTATGGCGGCTCGCTGGAGAACCGGGCCCGGTTCCTGGTCGAGGTGACGGAGGCGGTCGCAGGGGTCTGGGGCGCGGACCGCGTGGGCGTGCGCCTGTCGCCGACGAGCGGGTACAACGGCATGTCCGACTCCGACCCGCTGGCCACGTTCGGGTACGCGGCCGGGGTGCTGAGCCGCTTCGGCCTGGCCTACCTGCACGCGATCGCGCCGCAGGCCCTGGACAAGTCGTCGCCGGATTACGAGATCGCACGCGTCCTGAAGATGCGCTTCGGCGGGCTGCTCATCCTGAACGGCGGGTACAACCAGGAGACGGGCAATGCCCTCCTGGCGGAAGGTCTGTCGGAGCTGGTCGCGTTCGGCGTGCCGTTCCTGGCCAACCCGGACCTGGTGGAGCGCTTCGCGGAAGGGCTGCCCCTGAACGCGCCGGACATGAGCACGTTCTATGGGGGCGGGGAGAAGGGGTATGTGGACTACCCGACCCGGGAGGCGGTGGCGGTGGCTTGAGCCCTCACCTCCCGGCCCCTCTCCCGGTCCCCGGGAGAGGGGCGACTTGAGAAGAGCAAGGTGTGTCGAAGAGAGGGCGGGGAGAGGGATCGGATCAAATCAATACAGCTCGACCCCATCCGCCTCATTCGTCACCAGCGTGCCCGCCTCGCCCCGCGCCATGCGCGCGACATCGGCCAGGGCGCCGACCACGGAGGCCTTGCCGGTGCGGGACGCGAACTCGATTGCCGCTTCGACCTTGGGTCCCATGGAGCCGGCCGCGAAGCCGAACTTGCCGAGCTCCTCGGGAGTGACCCGGCGGATGGCCCGCTGGGCCGGCTTGCCCCAGTCGAGATAGATGGCGTCGGCGTCCGTGGCCATGATGAAGAGGTCGGCCTCCAACTCGCGGGCGAGGAGGGCGCCGGCGCGGTCCTTGTCCACCACGGCCTCGCAGCCATGGAGCTTGCGGTCGGCTCCGTAGGCGGTGGGGATGCCGCCGCCACCGGCGCAGATGACGATGCAACCGTGCTCCAGCAGCCACTTGACCGG
>JANOCF010000800.1:0-3993 GCA_031412055.1 Holophagales bacterium
CGCGCAGCAGCTCGGCCAGCCCCTTGCCCATGGCCTCGGGGTCGGGCTCCACCAGCCGCGCGATGTCGTCGGTCAGCACCTGGGTGTGGGTGGGCAGGCGCGTGGCCAGCAGGGGCCGGCCCGAATCCAGGTACGAGTAGATCTTCATCGGCGTATTGTCGCCGTGGATACGCGGCGAAACCAGTACGGTGGCACGCCGGAGATAGGCTCCCAGCCTCTCCACGGGGCGGGGTCCCAGGAAGTAAACGTTTTCCGAGATCCCCTGCTCCGCGCTGCGCGCCCGGTACCGCGCCCGATACTGGCGCAGCGAATCCTCGTCCCCGCCGATCACCACGAGCCGGGCTTCCGGCACCTCGCGGACCGCGTGCGGAAAGGATTCGAGGAGCAGGTCGATACCCTGGTAGCGCTGCAGGTTGCCCACGTACATGATGATGGGCGCGTTGCCTTGCGGCAGGTCGTCCGCCTCTCCGCCCTCCGCCAGAAGGCTGACGTCCTCGATGCGCGCCACGAGCCCGCCCGGACGGGTGGCGGCGAGGGCTTCGTCCTCGAGCGATTTGCAGACCGCCAGGGTCGCCACGCTCCCGCGCACCGCGGCCCCTTCGAACCCCTGCAGCAGCCAGCGGGCGCGGGTCAGGGCCTTGAACTTGTCCATCATCTGCCGTGCCAGCCCGGAGTCCATGTCGTAGATGTAGGGCACCTTGAACATCCAGCGGCCGAGCAGGGCCATGAAGGCAGACTCCTCTACCGCGTGGACCACGTCGTAGCGCCCGCGCCGGATCATCCTCAGGGCCGTGGCCAGCATCACGGCGTCGTTCGCCAGCTTTTTCAAGGAGAAGCCCGGTTGGATGCCGCGCGTGAAAGGGAGAGCGCGGATGCGGCGGATGCGGCAGCCGGGGATGTGGACGTCCTCGCCTTCCGGGAAGGTGAGCACGTCGATCTCGTGACCGTTGGCCGCCAGAACCTCCATGAGCATCTTCTCGGCGATGGGCGTGCCCCGCTGCTGGAAGAACGGATGCGGAGCGAGCAGAAGGATCTTCACCGCGTCACCACCTTGGGCTCCGCAGCGGGGTAATCAGGTGATGCCGGTGATGCCGGTGATGCTGGTGATGCGGACGAAGCGGATCGCCGGCCCCTCGCGTAGATCGCTCCTCCGATCATGGCGTGGATCAGCACGAGCCCGTAATCGAGCCACGCCACCGCGACTCCCTTGGCGCTCGCCACGCCGAACGCGGCGAAGAAGAAGATCCAGACGTTCTCGCGCACGCCGATGGCATTGATCGATACCGGTAGCATCATCACGAAGATCACCAGCGGCACGATCAGGAAGAACACCGGCAGCGGGATCTGCACGTGCAGCGCCTTGGAGAGGGACCAGTAGTACAGCACCACCAGGGTCTGCAGGATCAGCGACCAGCCGAAGGCCTTCGCCAGCACCGCGCCCTTGCCCTGGAAGGCGAAGATGGCATCCGAAATCTTTTTGAAACGCGGGCCCAGGCGCGCCAGCAGATCCGGCGCGCGGCGCGAAGGCAGGAAGAGCAGCGCCGCGATCAGCCCCATGCCGATCGCTCCACCGGCCACCCAGCCATAGAGCGCCGGCACCTCGTCGGTGAGATGCCCGGAGAGCAGGAGTCCCAGGCCCGCGAAGAGCATCAGGGCCAGGAGCCCCACGAAGCGGTCCACCACCACGATGGCCACGGCCGTGGCCCGGCTCACTCCGGAGCGGGAGGTGTCATAGGCCCGGATCGCGTCGCCGCCGATCGTCGACGGGAGGAGATTGTTGAAGAAGATCCCGACCACGAACGATTTCACCAGGAAGCCGAAAGACGCTTCCCCGCCCTGGCTGCGGATCAGAAGGCGCCAGCGCGAGACGCTCGACCAGTAGCCGAACGGGGAGAGGGCCAGGGCGAGCAGGACGAAGCGGACGTCGGCCGAGCGGAAGGCTTCCAGGACCTCGCGCAACGGAGCGCGCCGCAATACCCACGCGATCAGGGCCACGGAGACCGCGATCCGGAGGACCGTGCCGAAACTGCCGAAGCCGCGCCTCTTCCGGGCCGGCACCGCTACGGTCGTGGGCTCCATGCTCAGGCCGCCGATCCGAGCCTCTCACGCAGGAGGCCCGAGAGATCTTCCAGGTTTTCGCCGCGCACGGACATGCGATACCACATCTCGACGTTGAGGATGAGCCAGAGCCGCACGTGATGATCGGCCTTGCCCGCCACATGCTCGCCGATCAGACGCTCGATCGGTTCGCGCCGGAAGATCCCCTCTTCGACCAGCACCGACTGGGAGAGGAGGTTGCGCAGCAGCGGCAGCAGCGGACCCTTCATCCAGTAGCCGAGAGGAAACATGAAGCCCTGCTTCGGGCGCTTCAGGATCGTCTCGGGCAGATAGGTGGATGCCACCCGCCGCAGGAGGTACTTCAGGGTCTTGCCATGAAGCTTGAGGTCCACCGGCAGGGTCGCCACCCACTCGGCCAGCCGATGGTCGAGGAAGGGCGAGCGCGCCTCCAGGCTCTGCGACATGGTCATCCGGTCGGTGAGCATCAGCGAGTGCTCGGGCAGCCGGGTGGCGATGTCCGCGGCGAGCATGCGGTCGAGGTCCTCCCCGGCAGCCGCCTCGTTGAAGCCCTGGATGACGCTCTCCATCGGGTCGAGCCCCGCGAGCCGCGAGACCATGCGGTCGGTGTAGAGGCCGCCCTTGCCCTCCTGCCCGAAGCGGAAGAACGCGGTGGCCTGGGCATAGCGCCGGCCCCCTTCGTGGAAGGCCAGCTCGTGCATCCAGCGCGCCCGCTGGGCCAGGGTCTTGTACCCGGCGGTGTCGGGGAGCGCGTAGATCGCGGGACCCAGCAGGTATCGCCGGACCGGCTCCGGCAGAGCGGCGTAGAGACGGATCTTGCCGAAACCGAAGTAGCGGTCGTAGCCCGCGAAGATCTCGTCGCCGCCGTCGCCGGTGAGCACCACCTTGACGTGCCGCGCCGCCAGCGCCGCCGAGTGGTACATGCACGCTGCGATGGGGTCCGAGGGCTCGTCCAGGTGGTGGACCATCTTGGGCAGGAGCTGGACCATGTCGGGCCAGACCATCTCCTCGCGATGGATGGTGCCGCAGTGCTCGGCCACCTGGCGCGCGAAGGGGAGCTCGTTGAAATCCTGGGCCTCCACGCCGATGGCGAAGGACTGAACCGGACCTTCCCCGCGCTCCCGGGCGATCTCGGACATCATCGCCACGACCAGGCTCGAATCCATGCCGCCGGAGAGAAAGGCGCCCAGCGGCACGTCGGAGATCAGGTGCGATTCGATGGCCTCGCGGATGCGGAACCGCCCCTCCTCCACGGCATCGGCCTCGGAGATCCGCTGCTTGGGCTCGAAGCGGAGCTTCCAGTAGCGGCGGACTTCGATCTTCGGCTCGTGCTTTTCATGGGTCTCGGAAGCGTCGAGAACCAGGATGTGGGCCGCCGGCAGCTTGTGGATGCCGGCGAACATGGTCCGCGGGCTGGGGATGAAGCGCAGGGTCAGGTACTCGTCGAGCGACCGCAGATCGATCTCGGTCACGGGCGAGACCGCGAGGATCGACTTGATCTCGGAGCCGAAGAGGAACCGCCCGCCGTCGAATCGCCAGAACAGCGGCTTCTGGCCGAAGCGGTCGCGGGCCAGCAGGAGCTTGCGCCGCCGCGTGTCCCAGATCGCAAAGGCGAACATGCCCCGCAGCTCCTCGACCGCGCGCTCCCCCTTCTCCTCGTAGAGATGGACGATCACCTCGGTATCGCTGTCCGTGCGGAACCGGTGGCCCCGCTCGATCAGATCGCGCCTCAGCTCGCGGTGGTTGTAGATCTCGCCGTTGAAGACGACCCAGACGGTGGAGTCCTCGTTGGCAATGGGCTGAGGGCCGCCCGAGAGGTCGATGATCGAAAGACGGCGCATCGCCAGCCCGGCCTCGCCGAGCAGGACCGAGCCCTGGTCGTCGGGGCCGCGATGGACGATCGCGTCGTTCATCCGG
>JANOCF010000801.1:0-2420 GCA_031412055.1 Holophagales bacterium
TCTCCTGCACGGCCTCCAGGTTCGTCTGGAGCACGGTGTCTTCCAGGTTGCTCTGCCCCACGAAGCGGCCGGTGTTGACGTCGATCGCCACCAGCGCCTCGGTCGGGTTGATCACGATGTAGCCGCCCGACTTGAGCCAGACCTTGGTCTTGAGCGCGGCCTCGATCTGCTCCTCGATGCCGAACTGCTCGAACAGGGTCGCCTCCTGCCGGAACAGCTTCACCTTGCCGACCAGCCCGGGCTGCACCTGGTCGATGAACTCGACGATGCGCTCGTAGGTCTCCTCGCCGTCCACCCAGAGCACCGTCAGCTCGTGGCGCAGCAGGTCGCGCACCACGCGCAGGGCGAGGTCCAGATCCTGGTGGAGCAGGGTCGGCGCCGAGACCTTGCCGGCGCGCTGGCGGATCTTCTCCCAGAGCCTGGAGAGATAGAGGAGGTCGCTCTCGAACTCTTCGCCCCCCTTGCTCTCGCCGACCGTGCGGACGATCAGGCCGCCGCCGGCGAGGGGAAGCTGGCCGATGACACCCAGCAGGCGCTCGCGCTCCGTGTCCTCCTCGATCCGGCGCGACACGCCGAAGTGCTTCACCGTGGGCAGGAGAACCAGGTAGCGGCCGGGGAGCGTCACGTGCGTGCTGATCCGCGCGCCCTTGTTGGGCAGCGGATCCTTGACCACCTGCACGATGATCTCCTGCCCGGGCTTGAGGAGCTCGTCGATCGACGGCGAGTTGTGGTGGTTGACGTGCTCGACCGAGCCGGAGCCGGCGTCCCCGATCTCCAGCTCCTCCTCCATGGCCTCCACGTCGGAGGCCACGTCGCTCACGTAGAGGAACGCGTCGCGCTCCAGCCCCACGTCCACGAACGCGGCCTGCATCCCGGGCAGCACCCGCGTCACCCGACCCTTGTAGACGTTGCCCACCATGCCCCGGTGACGGTGGCGCTCGACGAAGATCTCCGTCAGCCGGTCGTCTTCCAGGACGGCGATCCGCGTCTGGTGCGGATCGCTTTCGATCAGCATCTTGCTGCTCAAAGCGGCTCTCCAGGACTCAGCGGTTCACGTACCGCCGCAAGTCGACCCCCAGCATGATCCCGGTCGCGAGAAAGTTCACCATGGTGAAAGAGCCGCCGTAGGACAGGAACGGTAGGGGGATGCCGGTGATGGGCAGATAGCCCACCACCATCGCACTGTTATAAAGGATGTGGAAACATTGAACGGAAAGCAGGCCCGTAACCAGCAGGATCCCGGCCCGGTCGCGTGCCCGCATGGCGATCCGCGCCGCGCTGGTGATGTAGGTCACGTAGAGCCCGACCACCGTGAGCACGCCCAGGAAGCCCCACTCCTCGGCCAGCACGGCCAGGATGAAGTCCGTGTGGCGGGCGGGCAGGAAGCGGAGCTGGCTCTGCGAGCCCCGCAGGTAGCCCTTGCCGACGAGCTCGCCCGAGCCCACCGCGATCTTGCTCTGGCGCACCTGGTAGCCGGCCCCGAGCGGATCGCTCTCCGGCTGCAGGAAGGTGATCACGCGCTGGCGCTGGTAGCCCTGCATGCCGAACATCCAGAGGCCCGCGCCGAGGACCAGCGCCAGGAGAGCCGCCGTCAGGAGAAGCCGCGGGCGGATGCCCGCCACGAGCAGCATGCCGGCGATGAGCGGCGCGAACATGGCCGCGCCGCCCATGTCCGGCTCGATGGCGACGAGAACCATCGGGACCGCCACGATCAGCACCGACATGAGGATCTGCGGCAGCTCGAGGACGCGGCGGTTCAGCCCCGCCAGGTAGCGGGCGACGAGCAGCCCGGTCGCCAGCTTGGCGAACTCCGACGGCTGGAACTGCCAGGGGCCGATCTGCAGCCAGTTGGCGGCGCCGCCGCGCTCGACGCCCGCGAAGAGCACCACCACCAGCGACACGATGCCCACGCCGTAGAGGACCAGCGACAGGTCGAGGAGCACGTGGTAGTCGATGCTCATCACGATGAGCAGCAGGACGAAGCCGATCCCCACCCAGACCGCCTGGCGCGGCAGGTAGTCGATCGGCATCTCGGCGCTCGCGCTGTGGACGGTGAGCAGGCCGATGGCCGCGAGGAGCAGGGCCGACAGGGTCAGGCCCAGGTCCACCGAGGAGAGCAGCCGAAGCCGCGGATTCTCCTCAGCGATTGGCTGGATGCTGGAGATCGACCTTGAAAAACTTTGCATGGAGAGCCTGTGCAATGGGAGCGGCGGTCTTGGAGCCCGATCCGCCGTGCTCGGCGAACACCGCCACGACGATCTGCGGGTTCTGGGCCGGCGCGAACGAGGTGAACCAGGCGTGGTCCCGGAACTTGAAGGGCAGAGCCTTCGCGTCGGTCCGGGCGGCCTGGGCGATGACCTGAACGGTGCCGGTCTTGCCGGCCATCTCGGCGCCCGGCACCCGGGCCGAGTAGTAGGCGG
>JANOCF010000802.1:0-2995 GCA_031412055.1 Holophagales bacterium
CCGGTGACCCGCCTGGTCGAAGGCGAGCGCGAGAAGCTGCTGCGCATGGAGGACCTGCTCCACGACCGCGTCGTGGGCCAGGACGAGGCGGTCAAGCTGGTGGCGGACGCGGTCATCCGCGCCCGCGCCGGCATCAAGGACCCGCGCCGGCCGATCGGCTCGTTCATCTTCCTGGGTCCGACGGGCGTGGGCAAGACCGAGCTGGCGAAGACGCTCGCGCAGACGCTCTTCGACAGCGAGGAGAACATCGTCCGCATCGACATGAGCGAGTACATGGAGCGGCACACGGTGTCTCGGCTCATCGGCGCCCCTCCGGGCTACGTCGGCTACGAGGAGGGCGGTCAGCTCACGGAGGCGGTGCGGCGCAAGCCCTACTCGGTGATCCTGTTCGACGAGATCGAGAAGGCGCACGGCGACGTGTTCAACGTGCTCCTGCAGATCCTCGACGACGGGCGGGTGACCGACTCGCAGGGCCGCACGGTGGACTTCAAGAACTCCGTGATCATCATGACCTCGAACATCGGCTCGCACCACCTCCTGGAGGGAGTGACGACGGAGGGTGAGATCACGGAGGCGGCGAGGAATTCCGTGATGCGGGAGCTGCGCTCCCACTTCCGGCCCGAGTTCCTGAACCGGGTCGACGACATCGTCCTCTTCAAGCCGCTGCGGCTGGACGAGATCAAGAAGATCGTCGACCTGCAGACGGAGGACTTGCGCCGCCGCCTGGCCGACCGCGGTGTGCGCCTGGAGCTCACCGAGCCCGCCAAGGAGTTCGTGGCGCGCCAGGGCTTCGATCCGGTCTACGGCGCCCGGCCGCTGAAGCGGTTCCTGCAGCACGCGCTGGAAAGCCGCATCGGCCGCGCCCTGATCGCGGGCGACGTCCACGACGGCGCCCTGCTCCGGGTGGATGTCCAGGACGGCCAGCTCACGGTTGCGATCGAGAACCCGGTTATCGCCGACAGGGCCGATGTGACCGCGGAGGCAGCCGTGGCCTGACCGTCAGGCCCTTTCGATCAGCTCCAGCCAGCCCGCCAGCGCTTCCCGGATCTCGGAGAGGCTGGCGTGCCGGCTTGGGGCATCCTCTTCCCACTCAGCCTCAATCGTGGCCCTTTCAGGTGTGAGGGTAAGGGTGTAGGCGTTGCCCGTGCTCTCCCAGCGGTCCAGCTCGCCGGACGCGACGCGGTCCACGAGGTCCAGCAGCTCGCGGGTGATTGCCGGGCTCCCCTGGATATCCGACTCCAGCCAGCCGGCCAGCAGATCGCCGGGACCGTCGCCCAAGGCCCGGGGACAGCCGTCCTCGTCGCGGAAGAGCTCCAGGGTCACGGCCGCTCCAGGATGGGATACGCGGTGTTGATCCGCCCGTTCTCCAGGGTGCGTCCCTCGATAATGAAACCCTCGCCGGAGTCGCCCCGGAACCGGCTGTCGCGGAGCTTCTCCCCGTTCTCCCAGGCGTGGAGGATGGCCTGGATGACCTCGTCGCGGCTCATCTCGTCGGGGTAGAACGTGGAGCGCTTCCCCTGCCAGCGGCCGGACCGGGTCTGGATCTCCACGTCGGCGATGTAGACCCCTTCGCCGTTGGGCCCGTCCACGATCCGCACCACCCGGGCAGCGGACGGGTCCTCCCCATCCGGCCGCGAGTGGAAGCCCACCGGCTTGCCCCGGCGGTTGATCTCGCCCTCGAAGATGTGGTGCAGGTTGATGGCCGGATCGGTGTCGCTCCAGGGCTTGCCAGTTTCAAGCTCGGGAGCGGAGGCGGGCGGAGGGGGCTCCGAGGCGGACGGAGCGCTCTGGGGAGCCGGCGAGGCAGGGACCCTGATGTCCCGGCCTTCTTCCTGCCCTTCGGGATCAACCAGGTACAGTCCGGCGGCGAGCACCAGGCCGGCGAGAACCATCAAGGCGCGTTTCATGCCGAAAGGGTATCACCGTGATCGGCGGGATCAGCGAAGCTGGCTCTCCACCTCCTCGGGATGGCTGGCCCGCACCCGCGCCTCCTCGGGATCGATGAGCCCCTGGAGCGCGAGCTGGGAGAGCGACTCCTCCATCGAGATCATCCCATGCCGCTTGCCCAGGGTGATCTCGTTGTAGAGCTTCTGGAGGTTGTCGCTGCGGATGTGGTGGCGCACCGGGTAGGTGGCGAGCAGGAGCTCCGTGGCCGGCAGCCGGCCGCGTCCGTCCGCCCGGGGCACGAGCTGCTGGACGACGATGGCGTGCAGCGACAGCGCGAGCTGGTGCCGGATCTGCGCCTGCTGGGCCGGAGGGAAGACGTCCACGATCCGGTGCACGGCCTGCGCCGCGTCGTTGGTGTGGAGCGTCGAAAGGACCAGGTGGCCGGTCTCGGCCGCGGTGAGGGCGGTGGACACGGTCTCCAGGTCGCGCATCTCCCCCACCAGGATGACGTCCGGATCCTGGCGCAGGGCGGCCCGCAGCGCCTCGGGAAAGGAGCGGGCGTCCCGGCCGATCTCGATGTGCTCGATGATCGACTTGAGCGAGCGGTGCTCGTACTCCACCGGGTCCTCGATGGTGATGATGTGGGCCGTGCGGTTGCGGTTGATCTCGGCCACCATGGCGGCCAGGGTCGTGCTCTTGCCCGACCCCGTGGGCCCGCAGAGGAGGACGAGGCCGCGGCTCGGCCGCACCAGCTCGGAGAACGACGCCGGCAGGTTGAGACTGGCCAGGTTGGGCACTTCCGTGGGCAGGGCGCGGATCGCCGCCGCGAGCTGTCCGCGCTGGCGGTGGAGGTTGACCCGGAACCGCCGCGAGAGACCACCCTCGTCCAGCTCCCGGCCGGGTGCCAGGCGGAGCGGGAAGTCGGCCGAGCCGCGCTCTTCGAGGAAGCGGCGGGCGCGGTCTCCCAGGTGCGACTTGAACATCTGGATCAGCTCGTCGCCGTCGAGCCGCGCCGCCTGCGCCCGCACCAGGCGCCCGGAGATCCGGAAGACCGGCGGGAGCCCGGCGATCAGCAGCAGGTCGCTCCCCTCCTGGCGGCTCAGCTCCA
>JANOCF010000803.1:0-2580 GCA_031412055.1 Holophagales bacterium
GGGCCGGAGTCGCCGCCCATCACGAGCCGCGCCCGCCGGAGCAGGGCGGCGAGGGTCGGGAGGTCGCCCGCCGGAACCGCCCGCGCCGCGCCGCCGGACGCGGCCTCGACCCCGGCCGCAAGCTCTTCTTCGCCCCGCGCCACCGGGACGAGGGTGGAAAGGCCGGTCGACTCGCGCAGCCGCCGCGCCACCTCGCCCCATCTCTCCGGAGGGTAGCGCTTGCTGGCCCAGCCGGCGCCGGCCTGGATGAGGATGAAGGGCTCTCCTGACTCCCGCGGCTCCTCGCGGAAGGTGCGGAAGATGCGGAAGATCTTGTCGCCGCCGAAGTCCGCGGGCTCCTGGGGGATACCGAGCGTGTCGAGCAGGGAGAGCGCGCGGTCCACGGCGTGCGTCCCCCGTGGGACCACCGGCTCGCTAATCCAGAAGGAGCTGGACGGCTCCCGCCGCGACTCCCGGGCCGGTCCGATCCGGCGGTCGCACAGGGTCAGGGCCGAGAGGAAGCCCGCCTTGTGGTTGCCCATCAGGTCCAGGGTCACGTCCGGAGCGAAGCGGTCGAGGGCATCGCGGAAGGCGGCCATCTCCCGCCGGGTCTCGGCGGAGAACGGCTTCTTCCGCCAGGCCCGGAGCCGGACGGTCAGCAGCTCGTCGAGATCGGGATGGCCCTCCAGCACGGGGGCCATGTGGCCCTCCACGATCCAGCCGATCTTCGCGTTGGGGAGATGCCGGCGCAGGGCCGTGAGCACCGGCAGGCAGTGCACCACGTCGCCCAGGGCGCTGGTGCGGATCAGGAGGATCTTCACCCCTTCTCCGGCAGCGCCTTGACCTTGGAGATCAGATCGGTAGTGGCGTGGTCCTTGGGATCGCCGACCAGGGCGGTGCGCCCGCCATAGGAGCGGACCACCTCGTGCTCGGGGACCCGCTCGGGCGAGCCGTAGTCGGTCCCCTTGCAGTGGACGTCCGGCTGCAGCTCGGCGAGGACCGGCGCGGGGGAATCCCCTTGAAAGATCACCACGAAATCGACCGGCTGCAGCGCTGCCAGCAGCTCGGCGCGCTCGGCGGCGGGCACCACGGGCCGCCCCGGACCCTTGAGACGGGCCACGGAGTCGTCGTCGTTGAGCGCCACGATCAGGACATCGCCTTCCGCCCGGGCCGCCTGGAGATAGCGCAGGTGGCCCACGTGGAGCAGGTCGAAGTGGCCGTTGGCAAAGGCGATCCGCTTGTCGTGGGCCTTCAGGGCGCGCACGCGCTGGCGGAGCGCGTCGAGAGTCAGGACTTCGCCCATCTCAGCTCCTCGATCGGGGAGGGATCGCTCGTCACGGCGTGCCGCAGCTCGTCGGGCGTCAGCGTGGCCGTCCCCATCTTCATGACCACGACCCCGCCCGCGTAGTTGGCGAGCAGCGTCGCCTCGATCGGTGTGGCCCCGGCCGCGAGGGCCAGGGCGAAGGTGCCGATGACGGTGTCGCCGGCGCCGGTGACGTCCGCGACCTGGTCGGTGCCGTGGACCTGGAGGTGAGCGGAGGCATCGCCCTCGAACAGGCTCATCCCCCGGCTCCCGCGCGTGATGAGGAGGAAGCGGGCGCCGAGCTGGCGCAGCAGTCCGCGTCCGCCTTCCTCAAGGCTGTCCGTGTCGTCGATGGAGGAGCCGAGAAGCGCTTCGGCCTCCTCCTGGTTCGGTGTGGCGCCGTCCAGGCCGTGGAAGTCGTCCAGGCGGAATCGGCTGTCGCAGAGCAGGGTGGCCTCCGGCCCGAGGACCTGGCGGATTCGCGGCAGCAGACCCGGCTCGACCGCGCCGTAGCCGTAGTCCGAGAGGATGGCCGCGCGCGCCCCGCCGGCGTGGCTTTCCAGGACTTCACTGAAGCGTTCCCTCTCCGGGTCCGTCAGCTCCAGGGTCTCCTCGATGTCGTAGCGCACGATCTGCTGCTTGATGGAGTGCTTGCCGCCGCCGAGGATGCGGACCTTGGTGGGCGTCCGGTATCCAGGGCGGACGACGATGCCGTCCGTCGCGACTCCGCGATCGCGCAGAGCCTGGAGGAGATCGCGGCCGTGGGCGTCGTTGCCCACGATTCCGAGAGGAAGAGGGCGTCCGCCGAGGGCCGCGACGTTGGCCACGGCGTTGGCGCCACCGCCTGGAATCAGCTTCTCTCCCTGGTAGGACAGGATGAGGACGGGAGCTTCCCGGCTGATCCGCTTGGGCGTACCGGTGATGAACAGGTCGGCCACGAGGTCGACCAGCATGACCACGGGCTGTCCGGCCATGGCGTCGATGAGTCCGAGCAGTCGCTCGGCTGTCGGGAGGGTTTTGGACGTCATCGGCGGCATCACGGGGAGTCTATCCCGTTCTTTTCCTGTCACGGCGGAAGCCTTGTCTGCGACACCTTGTCGAGAGTCCGGGACGACTTCGCGACGCTCTGCGACACATTGCGACGCCGAGACGTCATCCTTGCGATGCTCTGCGACGATCTGTCGCGAAGTAGTGCTGACCTTGCGACTAGGTGGCGCAGGTTGCCCGTCGGAGGTCACATCTTCGCGACAGATCGCCGCAGAGTGAGGAGAAGGTGTCGCAGGGCGTCGCGAAGTTGC
>JANOCF010000804.1:0-9004 GCA_031412055.1 Holophagales bacterium
TCGAGCGCCTCGCTCACCACCTCCAGGTCGTCCGTGGGCGGCATGAGCAGGTAGGGGCGGGACGAGAAGCCCACTCCGAAGGCGCGGTCGCGCGGAGAGAGCTTGCGCAGAAAGCCGTCCGCCGCCCGCTGCGCCTCCACGAGCGAGGAGGACATCGAGACCGACGTGTCGATCACGAAGCCCAGCGTGAGGGGCAGGTTCTCCACCAGCTCGAAGCGGGAGATCGCCTGCGGACGGCCGTCCTCCAGAACCTGGAAGTCCTGCTCCGTGAGCCCGCGGATCAAGGAGCCTCCGGAGTCGGTCACCGTGGCGAACAGCTCGACCAGGTTGACCTCCATCTGCTCCAGGTTCTCCGGTGCCCGCAGGAAGCGCACCGCCTCGGTACGCCGGCCGTCGTCGAGCTGGGCCACGGCCACCAGGTGGACGATGTCCTCGTTGGGAACATCGATCTCCGCCTGCCAGGGCGGACTCGACAGGGTGGCCACGGTACGGTCGTTGACCTTCAGTTCCACGGACTCGACCCGCTGCTCCTCGGGAACGGACAGCTCAGCTCTCACGAGCACCCGCTGTCCAATCTTCGTGTCAGGCGCCGGCTCCTGGATGGAGATCCGGAACGCTCCCCGGGTCTGGTTGATCACCACCTGGTCCGCCGACAGCAGCTCGCCGGCGTCGTCGTAGGCCTCGGCCCGCACCACCTGCTCCCGCGGGAAGGGCGCCAGGCGGACCTCGGCGGAATACGGCGGGCGGGTGCGGGAAAGCTGGGCCTCGCCATCCACCAGGAAGACCACCTTGGCGATGCGGCCGCCCGTGACCAGGGCCTCGGCGCGCCAGGTTCCCAGGATGACCTCGTCGATGGGCGGCACCAGGAGCACGGCGTTCCGGCCGCCGAGGCTCAGCGGAGCCGCCTCGCCGAGACCGGCCGCCAGCGCGGCTCCGGGAGCCAGATGCGACTCCGGCTTCGAAGGCACCTGGAAGCCGCGCGCGATCCGGGCCTCCGCGCCGCTCACCTCGTCGCGGATGCGCAGGCGCAGAACGAACGACTGCTCGGGGCGAAGCGGACGCTCGAAGAGCAGCGCCACCGGCTTCCCTTCCTCCTGGACCGGCAGCCGGTAGCGCATCCGGACCTCGTCGAAGGCGCTGCCCTCCCGCTCGAAGGTCCCCTCGACGATCAGCTTCGCCTTCGGTTGTCCCCCTTTTGGGCCCTCATCCGCCGCCGACGACGCCGCACGCAATCCGATCAGCACGCGGGTGACCAGCCGCTGGTCCTGGCGGGCGGGAAAGTCGATGTCCAGGGTCTCCACCGCGAGCCGGGCCGGCTCGGGACCGACCCGTGTCTGCGCCGCCTCCCGTGCCCAGGCGGCGAGGTCGTCCGGCCGTGCCAGGACGCTCGCCCGGTCCTCCGGACGGACCCAGCGGTACGCCGACTCCTCCTTCGCCTCGAAAGCCTCCGAGCGTCCCCGGAGCCCGTCGGTCCCGGTCAGGGCGTCGACCTCGTCCGCGAGAGCGCAGAAACGGCGGTCGATCCGCTTTCCGCCCATCCCCAGCGACTCCCACTGCTCCAGCCACCCCGCCATCTCGCGGGTGTAGAGAGCCTGCTTGGAGTCGATGGGCAGCCAGATGCGGAACGGCTCGTCCGACGAGGGCTGATAGAGCGCGAAGCGGCGCTGGGCCGGCGGAGCGCCGTAGGTCCAGAACTCCAGCAGCCGGAACGTGGAACCGCAGTCGACGATCAGCTTGTCCGCCGGCGGACCGAGGAGGAAGACGAGCTGCGCTCGGGCATCCATGGGCGCAAGGTCCGCGAAGGCGAGCCGGCTGCGGCGCTCGATCCCCTCGGCCAGCTCATTGACGGGAGTCTTCGGCGACGGGTCGGCCAGGAAGCTCAGGATAAACGCCTCGCGGCCGGCCTCGTCGAG
This sequence comes from Holophagales bacterium, assembly GCA_031412055.1. GTDB lineage: Bacteria > Acidobacteriota > Thermoanaerobaculia > Multivoradales > UBA5704 > DATMER01. The sequence continues at coordinate 1,914 of JANOCF010000804.1, forward strand.
CGAGCGCAGCTCCTGGCGCTGATCCCCGGTGAGCAGCAGGCCCGGTCCATCCTGGAAGAAGGCCCTTTGCAGCTCAGGCCAGAGAGCAGGATCTTGCTGCGCCGACAGCGGAATTGCCAGCAGGGCGGCCCCGGCGACCCCAAGAAGGAGCCGCCTCGCCTTCACTGGTAGTACCCCCGTGCGGTCCGCGCCTTGAGACCGCGCTTGACCTTCACTTCGACCTCCCGGAACGTGCCCGGGGCTCCGAGCTGCTGGTTCGAGTTGTAGGCCAGGAGGTAGCGGCTGCGCAGCTCGCGCTCGATCTGCGCGTAGATCGCGGGCAGCTCCTCCGGCTTGGCGGTGAAGAAGGACTTGCCGCCCGTGGTCTCGGCCAGCTCGGAGAGCTTGCCGCGGACGCCGGTGGCGAGGGTCGGCAGATTGAAGCCGATGGCGTAGACGGCGACGCCGCTCCTGCGCGCGTACTCGAGCGCGTCCTTGTAGGAGATGTAGCTCGCGTTGTCCTCGCCGTCCGACAGCAAAACCAGAGCGCGCTGCCCCTTGATCCCGCGGAAGTAGTAGAGGCTGTGCACCAGGGCGTCGTGGAGCGCGGTGTCACCCACCGCCTGCAGGTCCTGGAACGAGCGCACCACCGCCTCGACGTCGTCCGTCGGCGGCATGTCGAGCCTCGGCCGGGAGGCGAAGCTCACGGCGAAGCTGCGGTCTTTCGGCGTCATCACACCCTTGAGAAAACTGGCCGCCGCGTCCTGCGCCTGGACCAGGGAGGAGCGCATGGAACCCGAGGTGTCGAGCAGGACTCCGACCGTGAGAGGCAGGTTGTCCACCAGCTCGAACCGGGAGACCTCCTGTGGCTTGCCCGCCTCCAGAACCTCGAAGTCCTGAACCGTGAGGCCGGGCACGAGATTGCCGGCGCGGTCGGTAACGGCCGCGTAGAGCTCGACGAGGTTGACCTCCACCTCCTCGAAATACTCCGGCGCCCGGACGAAGCGCATGCCTCGGTGCGCCCGCCGTCGTCCAGGGTGGCGACCACGGTCATGTAGACCACTTCCTCGGCCGGGATCGGCAGCTCGGCCTGCCACGGGGGCTGAGTCAGCGACGACGCGCTCTTGTCGTTGACCAGGAACTCGACCTTCTCGACCCGGCGGCCGTCCGGAATCGAGATCTCGGCCTTGGCGAGCAGCTTGCCCGGCTGAACCCGGGTCCCCTTGGCGGGCTCGGTGATCCAGACGCCGAGAGCGCCGCGGGGCTGGTTGAGGATGACCTCGTCCGCCGCGACCAGCTTGCCCGCCGCGTCATACCCCTCGGCGCGCACCATCTGCTCGGTGGGAAAGCGCGACAGGCGCACCTCGGCCGAGAAGGGCGGCGTCGTCTTGGCGAGCTGCTGCGCTCCGTCGACCAGGTACACGACCTTCTTGATGCGCTCGCCAGTGATCAGGACGTCGGCGCGCCAGAGACCCAGCACCACGTCGGCGGGCGGCGGCAGGAGGAGCAGGCTGTCCCGGCCCTGCCCGAGCTCCGGGGGCACGAGCTGGCCGATGTTGGAGGCCTTCGCCTCCAGATCGTCGCCCGTGGGGCTCGCCGGCACCGCGAACGCGCGGGCGATCCGCGCCTCCCGGCCGCTGGTCTCGTCCCGGATGTGGAGCCGCATCAGGAACGAGGTGCGGGGACGGAGCCGCCGCTCCAGGACCAGCGGCAGAGGGCCGCCAGAATCGGGCAGCGGCAGCCGGTAGCGCAGGCGGAAGCTCTCGAAGGGCTTGCCTTCGCTCTCCAGCACGCCGTCCACCGCGAGCTGGGCCTCCGGCCGTGTTGCCTGCTGCGCAGCGGCGGCCTGGTCTACGGGCGGCGTCGCGGGCGCGGCAGGTTGCAGCCCTTCCGGCTCAACCCCCAGGTAGGTGCGCACCACCATGCGCTGCTCGGAGAACGTGGGGAAGCGGAAGTCGAACGAAGAGACCTCCAGCGCGGGCGGAGCCTCGGGCAGATCAGTGGCTGCCGCGGCCCGCGCCCAGGCCGCCAGGTCCTTGGGCGGATCCATGAAGGTGCTGGCATCCTTGGGCTTGATCCAGGCGGGATCCTTCTTGCCGCCCAGAGCCCCGGTCAGCCCCTGGACACCGGTGGCCTCGTCCACCTCTTTGACCTCCTCGCAGTTCTGGAGGTCGATGCGCTTGATGTAGACCCGGCCGCGCAGCTCCTCCCACTGCTCCATCCAGTACTCCATCATGTCGGTGTAGAGCGCCCGCTTGGAGTCGGAGGGGAGCCACAGCCGCCAGGGCTCGGACGCGGACGGACGGAAGACGACGAGCTGCTTCTGGAGCGGCTTGCCGTTCGTGCCTTTTCCTTCGTGATAGGTCCAGATCTCCAGCGGCTCGAAGACGAAGCCGCAGTCGAGCTCCTTGCGCGCCGCGGGTGGACCGTTCAGGAAGAGAAGCTGCGCCCGCACGTCGGTCGGGGAGGCGAGCTGGGAGGTGGCGAGCCGCAGACGGCGGTCGATGCCGGCCTGGAGCTCATTGGCAGGGGTATCGGGAACGGGGTCCTTGTCGAGGAACTCCCGGATGAAACGCTCTCGGGCGTCGGTATTGATCGAGCGCAGCTCCAGGCGCTGCTCCGGGGTGAGGAGCAGGGCCGGGCCGTCCTGGAAGAACGCGCGCTGCGGCTCGGGCCAGGTGATCGGGTCGGACTGGGCGAAGGCCGCCCCGCCCAACAGACCGCCCAGGATGAAACAGGTCGAAAAGAAACTCTGAAAATGTCGCACGAGGAGACCCACCTTGCAGGGCCAGTGCCACGGGTTGAAGAGATTTGGCACTGGCGCCCGGACAGACTACTATGATCGGCGGTCTATGCCGAAACACCTACGCAACGTACCGATCCGCGACTGGGAGAACGGTGATGTGGTCCAGGGCTTCGCGCTCCTGACCAAGAAGGAGCCGCGCCAGGACCGCAACGGCAAAAGCTTCCTGGACATGGAGATCGCCGATGCCAGCGGCTCCATCGTGGCCAAGGTCTGGGCCGACAGCCCGGCTCTCAGCACCCCGTACGAGCCCCACAAGTTCATCGCCTTCCGCGGATCGGTGAAGAGCTACCGCGACCAGCTCCAGCTCAGCATCGACGAATGCCGCGAGGCTTCCGACGACGACCGGCGCTACGGTTTCGACGAATCGCTCCTCGTGCCGTCCACTCGCGAGGACATCGACGATCTCTGGATGCGACTGACCCGGATGCTTGAGCACGACGTCCAGCGCCCGGTCCTGCGGCGGCTCGCGGCCGAGACGCTGGCCGTCCACGGCAAGGCGCTGCGCGAGCACCCCGCGGCCAAGGCCATGCACCACGCGTATCGCGGCGGCCTCCTGGAGCACGTCGTCTCCATGGCGGAGCTGGCCATGCGGGTCTGCGGCCACTACCGCGACCTGGACCGCGACCTCGTCCTGGTCGGAGTGCTGTTCCACGACCTGGGGAAGCTGCGGGAGCTGGGCGCCATGCCGGCCAACGACTACACCCTGGAAGGACGGCTGGTGGGGCACGTGGTCATCGGCCGCGACCTCCTGCGGGACCGGTGCGCGGCCATCGAGGACTTCCCCGCCGATCTGCAGCTCCTTCTGGAGCACCTGGTCCTCTCGCACCAGGGGAAGAAGGAGTTCTCCTCCCCGGTCGAGCCCATGACCCCCGAAGCCGTCGTCCTCCACTTCGTCGACGACCTCGACTCCAAGCTGAACCAGCTCCGCGCTTCGAGGGAAGCCTCGCCAGGCATCTCTTTCCATCGCGGCATGGGCCGGTACGTCTACCTGCCGCCCTTTCCGCCGTCTTTTCCAGATGCCGCGGAGCTGGCCATGGATCCGCCGACCCTGGAGATCCCGGCCGGGCTGGTGGTGGAGGCCGTGGCCCAGGACGAGCCGGCGGACTGACCCTCTACCTTCCGCTCGGTCCGGCCGGCGCGCCGGACTCCAGCTTCCCCTGCAAATAGGACGTGGTGGTGGCGATCTCGTCGCGGACGCCCACGCCCACGGTCCAGCTTCCCTTCCCCAGCGTGATCCGCACCTCGTGGACATACTCCCTGGCCTTTCCCGCCGCACCGGCCGCACCCGCCGAAAAGTCGCTCTCCGGCACGGTCACCGTCACTACCCGGGTCTCGCGGACCGGGGTCACCGACTCCGCGCCGCTCGCCACCACGAACAGGCGCAGCCGACCCTCGCGGTTCGTCCCCTTGGGCTCCAGGTAGAGCTTGTCGAGAGGGATCTTCACCCGCAGCGGCACCACGAACCCCTCGCCGGCCGGCGTCTGCCGGCCGACCTCCAGGACCGCTCCCAGCGGGTTGTCCTGAGCTCCGAACGCCATGGTGGCGGCGGTGCGCTCCGCGATGGCCTCGCTGACCGGCTTGTCCTGGTACCAGCGGCGGTAGCGGGCCAGGGTTCCCTTGCGCTTCACCTTGACCTCGACCTTGTGCTCCCGGTCGTCCGCGTTGCGCTGCGGCCGGTAGCCGAGCGAGTAGTACGTCGACAGGTCGGGAGCCAGGGTCTGGCTGAGCGCCTGGCCCGGCTGCGCGGCGTTCAGCATGGTCGTGCCGCCGGTCTCCTCGGCCAGGAAGCGGAGGCCGTTCTGCCGGTTCTGGATGCGCGCCTCCTGCAGGCGGGTGCCGCGGACCCAGCGCGCTCCCATGGCCTCGATGGGATAGATCGCGACCCGGTTGCGGCTCGCCCTGGACGTAACCCGGCGGAACAGCTCCGAGGCGTCGTAGGAGGCGGCGTTCATCCCGGAGATGCGGTTTCCCGCACGGTATCCCGATCGCGCTTCGGCCCAGATGAAGAGATCCTCGCCCGGAACCGCCGGCAGGCCGTCGCTGACGTAGAGGATCGCCTTGCGGCCGGGGAGCCCGGACAGCCAGCCCACCACGGTCCCCAGGGCGTCCAGAGAGGCCGCCATGTACGAGGTCTCCAACTCGGCGTACTCGCGGATGCGCGCTTCGGCGACCGGGCCCCAACCGCCCGTCGCCATGATCCCATCGATGACCACCTCGATCTGGTGGTCACGGGAGCTCTCGCGGCTGGCCAGGTTCGACGCGAGCTTCCGGATCACCTCCAGCTCGGAGATGGCCTGGGCATGGTCGGAGGTGAACGGCTTGCGCACCTCCAGGGAGCGGCCGAAGCGGACCACCATCACCTGGTCTCCCGATGAGAGAGACTTGCCCAGGAACTCGCGGGCACCGTCGAGGATCGCATTGCGGCTCTCCTGCTCGGTATTGTAGTCGTCGACGAAGATCACCAGGTTGAGCCGCTGATCGATCGGCCGCGTCTCGGCCTTGCTACCCGCCGTCCCATTGGATCCGGCCGGGCCGGACTCGGAGTAGAAGTTCGTGACCTCCACGAGCTTCCCATCCTCGTAGACCTCGAAGTCCTCCCGGGTTAGCCCGGCCATGGGCTTGCCCTTCTTGTCGGTGACGACGACTTCCAGGTTGACGAGGCTGACCTCGATCTCGTCGGCGAAACTCTCCTCGGGCGCCTGCGCCGACTGCGCCAAGACCAGCCGCATCGGGCTCGAAAGAAAGAGGAAAAGCGCGGCGAAGGAAAGAGTGCGCGAGATCGGCGGCATGGACGGCATCGAAGACCTCCTGCTGCGGGTGAACGAAAGATCCATCCAGCAGTGTACCGCAACCCGCAACCCTGGACTGACGGGCTCAAGCCACGATGATCTTCTCGACGGCGGTTTCAGCGATACCCGGTCGCCTGAAGCTCGAACAGCTCGGCGTACTGCCCGCCCTGCGCCAGCAGCTCCTCATGAGTGCCCATGGCCTCGACCTTTCCGCCCGCAAGGACCAGGATACGGTCCGCCATGCGGACGCTCGAAAAGCGATGGGAGATCAGCACCGCCGTCTTGCCCTGGCTCAGCTCCTTGAAGCGCTGGAACACCTCGAACTCCGAGCGGGCATCGAGCGCGGCGGTCGGCTCGTCGAGGATCAGAAGCTGGGCGTCCCGCATGTAGGCGCGGGCGATCGCGATCTTCTGCCACTCGCCTCCTGAAAGATCGACGCCGGTGCGGAAACGCTTTCCGATCACCTGGTCGTAGCCTTCCGGAAGCTTTTCGATCACCTCGTCGGCCAGGCTGCGCTGGGCGGCGCCGGCGATGCGCGCGCGGTCGTCGCGGGCCTCGATACGGCCGACCGCGATGTTCTCGGCCGCGGTGAGGTGATAGCGGACGAAATCCTGAAAGATCACGCCGATGTTGGAGCGCAGCTCCTCCACGTCGTACTCGCGCAGGTCGTGGCCGTCGAGCAGGATCCGCCCCTCGTCGGGGTCGTACAGCCGCGCCAGCAGCTTGACCAGCGTGGTCTTGCCAGCGCCGTTCTCGCCGACCAGGGCCAGCACCTCGCCCGCGTGCAGCGTGAAGCTCAGGTGGCGCACCGCCCAGCGCTCGGCTCCCGGATAGCGGAAACCCACATCCTCGAACGTGAAGCCCTTCCGGATCGGGATCGGAAAGCGCCGCGGGTTCTCCGGCGAGACGATCTCCGGCTCGATCTCGAAAAACGAGAACAGGTCGTCCAGATAGAGCGCCTGCCCCGCCACCTGCGAGAAACCGATCAGAAGCCCTTCCAGCAGGTTGCGCAGCCGGCGGAAGGAGCCCGCGAGAAACGTCAGGTCGCCGATGGTGAACTGGCCGGTCAGGGTGCGCCACGCGATGAACGCGTACGCCATGTAGTAGCCCAGGGTGCCGAAGGCCGTGAGCAGGCCGCCCCAGCCGGCGCGCCGCACCGCGAGCCCCCGGTTCTGCTCGTACATCGCGTTGGCCAGGACGCGGTAGCGCTCGATCAGGAAGGCGTTGAGGCCGAAGATCTTCACTTCCTTGGCGGTCTCGACGCTGGCGCCGGTCTGGCGCACGTAGTCGAGCTCGCGCCGCTCCGGCGTCCGGGCATAGTTGAGCGAGTAGCTCTGCGCGTTGAAGTGGGCCTCTCCGAGGAAGGCCGGCACCAGCGCGAGGATCAGCAGCGCGATCAGCCAGGGCGCGTACACCACCAAGCCCGCCGCGAAGCTGGCGATGGTCACCACGTCCTGCGCCTGGCCGAAGAGCTGGCCCATCAGGTTCATCCGCCCCATGGCCTGCCGGCGGGCGCG
>JANOCF010000805.1:0-1782 GCA_031412055.1 Holophagales bacterium
GGCGCGGCCGTGGCCGATCCCGGGCGGCGGCTCTCGGACCTCCCCCTGCTCACGGACGCCGAGCGCCACCAGGCGCTGGTAGAGTGGAACGACACCACGGCGCCTTCCGGAGAGGCGTGTCTTCACGACCTGGTCGCCGCCCAGGCCGCGCGCACACCGGACGCCGTGGCCGTGGTCTGCCGGGGCGAGCGGGTCACCTACGCCGAGCTGCTGCGCCACTCCCACCGGCTGGCCAACCGCCTGCGGAGCCTGGGTGTCGGTAAGGAGCGGCCGGTAGGCATCTGCCTGGAGCGGGCGCCCGACCTCGTCTCCAGCCTGCTGGGCATCCTCCAGGCGGGCGGGGTCTACGTGCCTCTCGACCCGACCTACCCGGCCGAGCGCCTGGCCCTCCTCCTGGAGGACTGCGCGCAGGGCTTCGACGCGCCGCTGGTCGTCACCCGGGAGCCGCTGCTGGAGCGCCTCGGCCGGCCGGTCCGGTCCGTCTGCCTGGACCGTGATTCCTTCAGTGATGAGAGCGATCCGCGGGCCGGGGTGCTGCCGGGCCATCTCGCCTACCTCATCTACACCTCGGGATCGACAGGCCGGCCCAAGGCGGTGGCGATCGAGCACCGCAATGCCGCGGCCCTGGTGCGCTGGGCCGCGGACGTCTTTCCGCCGGAGGAGCTGGCCGGCGTCCTGGCCTCGACCTCGATCAACTTCGACCTCTCCGTGTTCGAGCTGTTCGTCCCCCTGGCGCTGGGGGGGACGGTGATCCTGGCCGACAACGCCCTGTCGCTCGCGGGTCTGCAGGAAGCCGGCGAGGTGCGGCTGGTCAACACCGTGCCGTCCGCGATGGCCGAGCTGATCCGGCTGGAGGCCCTGCCGCCGTCCGTGCGCACGGTCAACCTGGCGGGCGAGCCGCTCTCCCCGGCCCTCGTGGCCGAGATCGAGCGCCGGCCCGGGGTGCGAGTCCTCGACCTCTACGGCCCTTCCGAGGACACGACCTACTCGACCTTCACCCGCCGCCGGGGAGACGAGCCGGCCTCCATCGGCCGGCCGCTCGCCAACGGCCGCGCGCACGTTCTCGACCGCTGGCAGCAGTCCGCCCCGACCGGGACACCCGGCGAGCTCTGGCTGGGTGGCGCCGGCCTGGCCCGCGGCTACCTGCACCGGCCGGAGCTGACCGCCGAGCGCTTCGTGCCCGACCCGTTCTCCAACGTCCCCGGCGAGCGCCTCTACCGGACTGGCGACCTGGCCCGCTTCCGCGCCGACGGCCGCCTGGAGTTCCTGGGCCGGATCGACCACCAGGTCAAGATCCGCGGCTTCCGCGTCGAGCCGGGCGAGATCGAGGCGCACCTGCTCTCCCATCCGGACGTGCAGGAGGCCGCCGCGCTGGCGCTGGGGGAGGGCGGCGACCGCAGACTCGTGGCGTACTGCGTCCTCACCCCCTATCCCCCTCTCCCATCTCCCGACCCGCCCGACCCCGGGAGAGGGGGAACGTATCTGGGACGGGATGGCCAAAGCGAAGGCACGGCGACGGGCATGGGTTCCCCCTCTCCCGGCGGGGGGTGGGAGGGAGATGGGAGAGGGGGACAGGGGGTGAGGTCCCACCTCGCCGCCCGCCTGCCCGCCCACATGATCCCGTCCGCGATCGGCTTCCTGGACGCCCTGCCGCGTCTGCCCAACGGCAAGGTGGACCGCAGGGCCCTGGACCGGCTCCCGGCCGGCTCTGAGCCGGCGGCCGGAAAGGACTCCACGGCGCCGCGGGGCCCGGTCGAGGAGGTGGTGGCGGGCATCGTCGCC
>JANOCF010000806.1:0-2227 GCA_031412055.1 Holophagales bacterium
CTAGTTTTTGGTTAGTGCCGGCGGGACGCCGGCGTTCCCAGTGTCTGGTTGCTCGACCGGCGGGTGAATCTGCTCGAAGATCTTGCGTCCCACCACCTTGCCCAGGATCCCCTGGACCTCTTCGAGGCTGGCCTTGCGCACTCCGTCGGCGCTGCCGAAGTGGGTGATCAGCAGCTTGCGGCGGCGGGGACCGATGCCGGACAGGTCGTCGAGGCGGCTGCGCAGGGTGTTGGCCGTGCGGCGGCCGCGGTGCTTCGCCACCGCGAAGCGATGAGCCTCGTCCCGGACCTGCTGGAGCAGCAAAAGACCGCGGTCGTTGCGCGCCAGGCGGAGCGGCTCGGGCAGGCCGGGGACGTAGATCTCCTCCTCCCGCTTGGCCAGGCCGACCACGGGCGTCTCCTCCACCCCGAGCCCGGCCAGCGCGTCCAGGGCGGAGTTGAGCTGGCCCCGGCCGCCGTCGATCAGGATCAGGTCCGGCATCTCGCCGAGCTCCTCCAGACGGCGGCGGTAGCGGCGCTCCACGGCCTGCTTCATGGAGGCGAAGTCGTCCGGCTGGGTGAGGTCGCGGATGTTGAAGCTCCGGTACTCGCCCTTGCGCATCTTGCCCTCCTCCCAGACCACCAGCGAAGCCACGGTCTCGCCGCCCTGGAAGTGGGAGATGTCGAAGCCCTCGATGCGGCGGGGCGGAGCGTCCAGGTCCAGGTGCTTGGCCAGGGACGCGGCGCCGGGGTGTTCCTCGATCCCGCGGAAGCGGCGCTTGTGGGCCAGTTGGGCGTTGTGCATGGCCAGGGCGACCCGCTCGGCCTTGCCGCCCCGGGAAGGCATGCGCACGTAGACCTTCTCCCCCTTCTTCTCGCACAGCCACTCCAGCAGGGCCTCTTCCCCTTCGATGGGCACCGGCAGGTGCAGCTCCTTGGGGATGAAGGTCGTGCGGTCGTAGATCTGCGGGAGGACCTCGGAGAGGAGCAGCTCGGGCGTGACGTCGCCCACGGCCTCCCAGAACAGCTCGCGCCGGTCGAGCACCTGGCCGCCCCGCATGACCAGGATGGCGATGGCGGCGTTGCCTCCCGCCACGTGGACGCCGTAGACGTCCAGGTCCTCGCCTTCGACTGAAGACAGCTTGCGCCGCTGGCTGATGGACTCGATCTCCTCCAGGGTGTCGCGGAGATGGGCGGCGCGCTCGAAGTCCAGGTCCTCCGAGGCCTCCCACATCTCCTTCTTCAGACGCCGGACGAGCTGCTCGTTGCGCCCCGAAAGGAACAGGCGCGCCTGCTGCACGGCCTCGTCGTAGGCCATCTTGGTGGTCAGGCCGGCCGAGCAGGGTCCCAGGCAGCGGTGCATGTCGAAGTAGAGGCACGGCCGGGGCAGGCTGCCGTCGATCTCGATGCGGCAGACCCGGATCTGGAACAGCTTCTGGACCAGCTTGATGGCCTTGCGCGCCAGGCCGCCCGGGAGGAACGGGCCGAAGTAGTCGCCCTTGTCGTCCCAGACGCGGCGGGTGAAGACGATGCGCGGGTAGTCGTCTTCCAGGGTCAGCTTGACGTAGGGGTAGGTCTTGTCGTCCCGCAGCAGGATGTTGTAGCGCGGGCGCTTGCTCTTGATCCAGTTGTTTTCGAGGAGGAGCGCCTCGGCCGGGGAGTCGGTGACCACGTACTCCAGGTCGTCGGCCTCGCTGACCATGGTCGCGATGCGCGGCTCGTGGTCGCGGCTCAGGTAGGACGACGCCCGCTTGCGCAGCGACGTGGCCTTGCCGACATAGAGGATCTTGCCCTGGGCATCCTTGAAGATGTAGATGCCGGGGCGGTCGGGCAGCTCACGGATGCGCTGGACGAGTTGCTCGGAGTGGTGGCTCATCCCGCGTAGATCTGGAGCTCGCGCAGCTCCTTGAGCTTGTCGCGCAGGGCCGCGGCCTCCTCGAACTCCAGCCTCTTGGCGGCGGCCCGCATGTCCTTCTCAGTACGCGAGATGCGCTCGGTGAGCGGGAGGCCCGAGCCGTCCCCGTCCGACAGCCGCGCCGGTCCGGCCGAGTAGAGGTCCAGGTTGCTCATCTGGACCAGCGGGTTGTGGATGTCCTTGAGGATCGTCTGCGGCTCGATCCCGTTCGCCTCGTTGTACTCCTTCTGCTTGCGGCGGCGGCGATCGGTCTCGTCGATCGTCCGCTTCATCGAGTCGGTCATCTTGTCGGCGTAGAGAATCGCCCGGCCGTTCAGGTTGCGGGCGGCGCGGC
>JANOCF010000807.1:0-1801 GCA_031412055.1 Holophagales bacterium
CGGGCGGGTCGCGTGCCGCGGGTTCCCCTGGGGTTCGAGGCGGTCAAGGTGCCGTTCCGCAAGCCGCGCAAGCTGCGGCTGGGGACCGAGGTGAAGCCCGCCGCCCTCTACCTGGCCGAGGACGGCGTCGAGGGCTTCATCGAGATCCGGGCGCGCGAGGCGGGCCTCTGGGGCAACGACATCGCCGTGACCGCCCGGCCGGGCGGGCCGGGACGCTGGGACCTGACCGTCGAGTTCCCGGGCGCCCGTTTCGAGCGCGCCCGCCAGACCGCCCTGGGCACGCCGCTGCCGTCCCTCGCCCAGGACCTCCTTAAGCCCGGCCCCATCGGCATCTTGCAGGCCAAGGCCGCGGGCGTCGAGGCCCGCGTCACCCGCGACCGCGCCGAGATCGATTCCTGATCCATCCAAGAACAAGGAGAACGAGGAGAAAACCATGCCCGACCTCAACACACCCTACGTCGAAGCGAGCCCCGGCGACCTGATCACGTCGGAGAAGTGGAACGACATGCAGCGGCGCGTCCGCAAGGACATCGGGGACAGGACCCAGGAGGCGGTGGACAAGCTCACACGCGTCCAGAACTCCGGCAACTCCGACAAGCTGGAGGGCAAGAGCCTCACCGAGCTGACCGACGAGCTCGTGCGGCGCGCCGTGCAGGCGATCCGCTCCGAGAGCGGCTACCGGCAGCTCTTCAAGGTGTTGCGGGTGGGGGAGGACAACATCGTCAAGCACGATCTCCACCTCTGCCCGCTTGTCGACCTCTACCAGCTCGACTACTTCCAGGTGGTCTGCTGCGAGGACAAGGACACCTACCCGGCCTGGACCACTTTCTACCTCCACCACGAGGGCGAGGACCGGGTGCGCTACGCGCGGGGCGAGCAGCGGGGGAGCCTGAGCATCCAGCCCGAGCGCGGGCCGGAGTTCAAGATGTCCTTCCGCGAGCTGCTCTCCCGCTACAAGGTGGCCTTTGACGACGACAGCAGCCTGAGCGACGTCGAGAACGACTTCTGGCAGGCCCTGTTCTCCGATCCGAACGACCGCTTCAGCGACGACCAGTACTGCCACTCCCCCTGGTTCGACAAGTGCTGCCGGGAGGAGAAGACCGTGGGCGAGGCGCGGCGCAACGGCGACTGGGACGACCTCTACATCCAGGTGCGGCCCCGGAAGACGGTCAACTACAACCTAGGTAGCCAGGACTTGGACGGCGTGGTGCAGCCCGCGCCCACCAACGTCCAGGTGACGCACTACGACTTCGACACCCTGGGGCTCCGGCTGCTCATCCCGCCCCTGCAGCCCTTCGACTGGTTCCAGGGCGACAAAAATCCCGCGGGCGACCTGGCAAACCAGATCCCCGGCATCCGCGAAGAGCTCAAACTCATGGTTCTCCTGAAGGTCTGAGGCTGCCATGATCCTGCGCAACCGGTACGACGGCGGCTCGTCCCCTCTCGAAGGGGACCGGGAGCTGGTGCTCCGGCACCTGCCCTCCGATGCCCGGGTGGTCCATGCCCGGGCGACGGCGATCCCCGTCGATCCGGGGGCCGGAGGGGAACCCTTCGTGGAGACCCTGGTCTTTCGGGAGAATCTAGGAGAATGGGGAGCTACCAAATCGGCATCGACTCCCGGCGGCTGGGTGGAGGTGGATTTTCACGCCCGCCGCACCGTCGTGGGCCTCTCCGGCCAGCTCGGCGGCAACGTTCAAGCCGATTTCGGCGGCGGCTTCGTCCCGATCGGCATCCAGGGTACGTTCCTGGCCCCGGGCGGGCAGCCGCTCACCGTCGCGGGGAGCTCGGCCGTGCTGCCCAG
>JANOCF010000808.1:0-1574 GCA_031412055.1 Holophagales bacterium
GGAGGTTCTGGAAAAGCTCCGCTGGATCAACAAGACATTCGCCGCGGTCCTCGGCAAGGCGCTCGCCCTCTCGGAAGGGATCGATCTGCGCGCCCTGGTGGCCGAGGCGCTCCACATGGGCGACGAGGGGCACAACCGCAACAAGGCCGGCTCGCTGCTGTTTCTCAAGCAGCTCGCGCCGCACCTCTCCGACTCCGAGGTCCTCCGCTTCCTGGGCGACAACCCGCTTTCCGTTCTCAACCCGGTCATGGCTGCGTGCAAGGTCATGGCGGACGCGGCTCACGGGATCGAGGGGAGCACGATCGTCTCGGCCATGGCGCGCAACGGCACGGACTTCGGAATCCGGGTGAGCGGCCTTGGCGACCGCTGGCTCACGGCGCCCGCCATGGTCCCGGACGGCCTCTACTTCCCGGGCTTTTCCAGCGCGGACGCCAACCCCGACATCGGCGACAGCACCATCACGGAGACGGCCGGGATCGGCGCCTTTGCCATGGCGGCGGCGCCCGCGATCGTCACCTTCATCGGCGGCTCGCCCCAGGACGCCGTCCGCGCCACCCTGGAGATGTATGAGATCACCGCCGCCGAGCATCCACACTTCAACATCCCGGCCCTCGGCTTCCGCGGCACCCCGGTGGGGATCGACCTGCGCAAGGTGGTGGAGTTGGGAATCACTCCGCGGGTCAACACCGGTATTGCTCACAAACAGGCCGGCGTCGGCCAGGTTGGTGCCGGGCTGGTTAGACCGCCGATGGCCGTCTTTGAAGATGCTTTGATCGCGTTCGCAGATCGTTACGGGTTTTGAAAGGAGCAGCGATGTACGTCCCTTATGACATGAGCAAGGTGAAGATTCTCGACCTGTCGCAGAACTTCAGCGTCGATTCGCCGTCGTTCGCTTTCTACGAGGGGCCGACGGTCAAGTGGGTGAAGCGGATGGCGTTCGAGGGCGTCAACGCCCAGTTCATCTCGACGACCAATCACATCGCCACCCATCTCGACTCGCCCTATCACTTCTACGATCCGGGGCCGGACATCGCGGGCATTCCGATCGATACTCTGATGGGTCCTGCCTGCGTCGTGGACCTCGAGAAGATGGGGATCGGCGACTACCAGATCTACGGCCCGGAGCACTTCGAGGAGTGGGAGCGCAAGACCGGCATCACGATCCAGCGCGGCGACATCCTGATCATCCATACCGGTTACCACAAGTACTACAACGAGGATTGGTACAAGGTCCACAACCAGGAGAAGCCGAACCTCCCGAGGATGTTTCTCAAGCACCCAGGCCCGCAGAGCGTCTTCTGCGACTGGATCCTCGACCGCGGCATCCGCTGGCTGGGAGTCGATTGCATCGCCGCGGACCATCCGTTCAACACCAACGTGCGCAAGGCGCGGCCGGACCTGATCCCCGAGGTGGAAGCGGCGCTCGGGATGTCCCTCGACCAGGCTTTCCCCTGGCCCGCGGACTACCAGTGCATGCACGTGAAGCTCTTCCCGCACGGCGTCTTCCACGCCGAGAACGTGGGCGGGCAGATCGACGAGGTGCTGGATCAACGGGTCTGGCTGGGCTGCTTCCC
>JANOCF010000809.1:0-2296 GCA_031412055.1 Holophagales bacterium
GCATCCTGGTCTCGCCGGTGGTCGACCTGGGAGCCCTCGACCAGGTGTATCTCCTCGATCACACGCCCATCCCGCCGGAAATCAAGGAGGCCGTGCCCGGTGTCCGCCCTTAGGCTCCTCGCCGGCCTGGCCGCCGCCGCCCTGTTCCACCTGGGGCTGATGCAGCTCTGGCCGGAGCTGGCCCGGGTCGTGGACATCTTCCTCGTCGTCGTCGTGCTCTACGGTCTCGGCGGCAACTCCCTGGCCGCCCTGTTCGCGGGGCTGCTGGTCGGCATGGTGCACGACACGCTGACCAACAATCCCTTCGGGTTGTTCGGTTTCGCTGCTACCATCGTGGGTTACAGCACGGCGCGCCTGGCCCAGCGGCTGGTCATCCAGCGGGCGACCGGGGTGCTGGCCCTGGTGAGCTTCGCCGCCGCCATGCAGGAGGCGATCGTCGTCGGCCTGATGGTCATGCTGCTGCCCGATCCGCAGCTCCCCACCCCGGTGGAGGTTGCGGCGCGAGCCGGGCTCTGCGGGGTCCTCGGCATGATCTTTTACATCTTCGGCAATCGCTGGACCCGCAACTCCGAAGCGCGCCGCCGGAACCGGATGAGCCGGCTCCGGCTCGGTTGAGGTCTGAGGTCTGATGTCATGCAGGTAGTCCGCGAGTACAGAGAGGAGCTGGTCTTCCGGCTGCGCCTCATGAGCCGGCTGGTCGTCGGCTTGCTGGTGCTGATCTCGGTGGGCTTCTGGTTCGTCCAGCTCGTGCAGGGCGACTACTACCGCGAGCTGGCCGAGAACAACCGGCTGCGCAAGCTGCCCATCAAGGCGCCGCGGGGCCTGATCTACGACCGGCACGGCCGGCTGCTGGTGGAGAACGTCCCCAGCTACAACCTGATGATGGACCGCAGCCACAGCGCGGACGTGGGGCGCGCCATCGAGTTCGCCGCCTCGGTGCTGGGCCGGCCCCTGCCCGAGATGCGCGGCCTGATGGAGAGCTACAGCGCCACGCCCGACTTCAAGCCGGTGCTCGTGGCCGAGAACATGACCCTCTCGCAGGTGGCGCGCATCGGCGTTTCGGGGCTGGAGTTCCCCGAGTTCGAGGTCGAGGTCCAGCACCTGCGCCTCTACCGCCACCGCGAGCAGACCGCGCACGTCCTCGGCTATCTGGGCGAGGTCACAGAGAAGGAGGTCGCGGAGGCGCAGGGCTTGTACCAGCCGGGCGACCTCGTGGGCAAGAAGGGCATCGAGAAGACCTACGACAAGATCCTGCGCGGCAAGGACGGCGAGCGCGCCGTGATCGTGGACAGCCGCGGCAAGCTCCTTGACGAATACGCCCGCCAGGAGGCGGAGCCGGGCACGAACCTCACCCTGACCATCGACCTGGAGCTGCAACAGGAAGCCGCGCGCTGGCTCACCGGGCCGGAGAAGGTCGGGTCGGTCGTGGCCATGGACCCGCGCAACGGCGAGATCCTGGCCCTGGTCTCGTCGCCGTCGTTCAACCCGAACCTGTTCGCGCGCCGGCTGCAGAAGGCGGACTGGGAGGCCCTGATCAAGGACCCCTATCACCCGCTGCAGAACCGGGCGATCCAGAACACCTACTCGCCGGGCTCGACGTTCAAGATCATCATGGGCACCGCCGGCCTCACCGAGGGGCTGGTCAACGAGCAGTCCAGCACCTTCTGCCCGGGCGGCGCGGTCTTCTACCGGCGCATGTTCCGCTGCTGGAAGAAGGGCGGGCACGGCACGGTGGCCGCCAAGGGCGCGCTCAAGCACTCCTGCGACGTCTACTTCTACAACCTCGGCCAGCGGATGGGCATCGAGAAGATCGCCCACTACTCGCGCCTGTTCGGGCTCGGCAAGATCACCGGCGTCGACATCGAAGGCGAAAAGAAGGGGCTGGTGCCGGACGCCGCCTGGAGCAAGAAGGTGCGCAAGCAGCCCTGGTACCCCGGCGAGACCATCTCGGTCTCCATCGGCCAGGGACCGGTGCTCATGACGCCGCTCCAGATGGCGGAGATGACGGCCATCGTGGCCAACGGCGGCAAGAAGGTGATCCCGCACCTGATCAAGGGCGCGGACCTTCCCGAGCCCGAGCACGTCGCGCTCGACGAGAACGCGCTGCGCATCGTGCGCGAAGGGCTCTGGGCCGTGGTCAACGAGCCCGGCGGCACCGCCTACTACTCGGCCCGGGTGCCGGGCGCCGAGATGGCCGGCAAGACCGGCACCGTTCAGGTCATCGCCCAGGCCGCCCGGACCGACGCGAAGGCTCTGCCCTTCAAGTTCCGGGACCACGCCTGGTTCACCTCGTTCG
>JANOCF010000810.1:0-3604 GCA_031412055.1 Holophagales bacterium
TCCTGCCGCTCGCTGTTGATGATGTTGACCATGGCGGCGAGGGTCGAGGACTTGCCGCAGCCCGCGGGTCCCGTGAAGAGCACCATGCCCTGGTGAAAGTTGGCCAGTCGCGCCAGGGTCGCGGGCAGCCCCAGCTCTTCCAGCGTGGGAGGGTCCGGCGGAATGACCCGGAAGACGGCGTCGAGGCCGCGCTGCTGCCGGTAGGCGTTGGCGCGGAAACGGCCCACGCCGGAGATCGTGTAGGCGAAGTCGATCTGCCCGTGCTCGTCGAGATCGCGCTGCTGCTCGGGAGTCATGATCTCCCGGACGATGGCCTCGGCCACCTCGCTCCTCACGGGCTCGGCGTCCAGGTCGGTGAGCGTGCCGTTGCGCCGCAGCTTGACCGGCGAGCCGACGTGCACGTGGAGATCGCTCGCCTTCTCGCTCACCGCGTAGGTGAGGAGGGCTTCGAGCCGGCGCTCCGCCCGCGTCCAGGCTCCGCCCGAGACCGGAGCTGCTGCTGGCTCGGGTACCGGCTGGGATGCGGGAGTGATCGGGGCTGGCGGGGCTGGCGGCGGGACCTGGGGAGCCACGCTTGGCGCGATCGCCGCGCTCGGGGTGGCCGCCGGCCCCGGCTGAGCCTTCTGCTTGGCGATGTAGTCCCGCTGGACCGTGCGGAGCTGCTCGAGCTGTCGAAGGTTGAGCACACCCTTGTCCATCAGGATCTCTCCCAGCCCGCGCAACCCTCCCTCCTGCCCGTAGACAGTGGTCGCCTCGGTGAGCTGGTCCTGGGACACGAGCTTGTAATGGAGCGCGATGCGCCCGAAGAGGACTTCGTCCTGACCTAGAGACATGGTTTGAGGAGGGTAAAGGAGCGACAGCCTGCCGTCAACTCCGGAAACACGCTCCGGGACCGCTTCGGGGTAATGGCGTACTAGAATCACGAGGTCCGTCCTGGATAGGAGGAGAGAGTCATGGCTGAGCCGACGAAGGGGCCGGTGGGTGTCGAACGGGTTGAGCGGGTGGAGCGCGGAGGGAAGCCGTTGGGTCTCCTCCTGGGGTTGGTCTTGTTCGCCCTGGCGCTGCTGGCGGTCCAGGCGCGCCTGCAGCCGCCCGCGCCCAAGGGGCCGGACGCGCCGGCTACGGAGTTCTCCGGCGGACGCGCCCGCGAAGTCCTCCGCACCCTGGTCGGAGACGGCTCTCCGCACCCGGTGGGAAGCCCGGCCAACGCGCGGGTCCGGGACACGATCCTGGCCGAGCTGCGCCGCCTGGGATACGCCCCCGAGGTACAGGAGGGGACGGCGTGCAGCCGGAGCCTCAACTGTGCCCATGTGCAGAACATCCTGGCCCGCCTGGACGGCGCGCAGGCCGGTACCCAGGCTGGTAAGGCCGTCCTCCTCATGGCGCACTACGACTCGGTGCCGGCCGGTCCCGGGGTGGGGGACGACCTGTCGGGCGTGGCCTCGATCCTGGAGGTCGCCCGCGTCCTCAAAGCCGATCCCTCCTCGCAGAAACTGCGCAACCCGGTGATCCTCCTCATCACCGACGGCGAGGAGGAGGGCCTGCTCGGAGCGGAGCTCTTCGCGGCCAGCCCTGCCGTCAAGGAGGTCGGGGTCGTGGTGAACCTGGAGGCTCGCGGTACCTCCGGACCGAGCCTGATGTTCGAGACCATCGGCGACGACGCGTGGATGGTCGGGCACTACGCCGGGGCGGCCCCGAGGCCGATCACCAGCTCGATCTACGCCACGATCTACGAGGCGCTGCCCAACGATACAGACCTCTCCGTCTTCCGGCGCGCCGGCTACAACGGTCTGAACTTCGCCTTCATCCGCAACCCGACCCACTACCACACCACCGAGGACAACGTGGAGAACCTCTCTCCCGCCACCCTCCAGCACCATGGGGACAATGCCCTGGCCGCGGTGCGCTCGCTGGCTCAGGCGGACCTGGCCTCGCCGCCCAAGGGGGACGCGGTGTTCTTCGATGTCCTGGGCTTCGGCGTGGTGCGCTGGCCCCAGGGCTGGACGCCGGTGCTGGCCGTGCTGGCGCTGGTCCTGGTGGTGGCCGCGTCGGTGCTGGCCGCGAGGAAGCGCACTGCCGCGGGGCTTCCGCGCAGGTCTCTGCCCTTCGGGCTGCTCGGCTTCCTCGGCTCCGTGCTGTTGGCGGCCTTGCTGGCCTTTGGTCTCTTCCAAGTGGTCGGAGCGTCCTCTCCGGGCCCCTGGGCGCAAAGCCCGCTGCCGGACGTGGCGGCCTTCTGGCTGCTCGCGCTCGCGGTGGTCGCGTTCATCGCGGGTGCCGTCTCCCGGCGGGCCGGGGCCGAGGGGCTCTGGTCGGGGGTCTGGATCGGCTGGGCCGTCCTCGGGGTGGTGGTGGCGCTGATCGCGCCCGGAATCGCCTATCTGTTCGTGGTGCCGGCGCTCGTGGCAGGCATTGCGGGATTGGCGGCGCGGCCCGGCTCGGCCGTGTCTGTGCTCGTTCCGGCCGTGGTGGCCTTCGTGCTCTGGATCCCCATTCTGCTGCCCCTCTACGACGGACTGGGCAAGCCGGCGCTGGTGCTGGTCGGCGCCCTGGCGGCGGCGCTGTTCACGTCGCTCGCCCCGCTGATCCCGGACTCCGGAAGGCTGGGGAGCCGGCTGCTGCCGGCGGCCGGCCTCGTCCTGGCGCTGGTCTGCACCAGTCTGGCGTTCGCGTCGCCGGCCTATTCGGAGGAGTCGCCCCAGCCGTTGTCCTTCCAGCTCTTCCAGGACGCCGACTCGGGGCAGGCTCGCTGGCTGGCTCTCGGCCCCGGGCTGCTGCCGCCCTCCGTGCGGGAGGCGGGCAAGTTCCCGGTGGAGCGGGAGCTGGCCTATCCCTGGCATTCGACGTACCGCGTGCCCGGGGTGCCTGCGCCGCGCCTGGATGTACCCGGACCTCAGCTCTCGATCCTGGAGGACTCGTCCGTGGGGGGCAAGCGGCGTCTCCGGCTGCTCCTCACCTCCAATCGCCAGGCTTCCAACGGCTCGATCGTCATCCCTCCCGAGGCGAAGCTCGAGTCGGCCCGGATCGAGGGTCAGGAGGTCCCGCTGAACAGCGGAGGGAAGAGCCGGCCGAGGAGGCCGGACGCCTGGACCGATCTCTCGTCCGTGACGCTGGGGCCGGACGGGGCGGAGATGGAGATCGTCCTGGGCGAGGCGCGGCCCCTGGAGTGGTACATATACGACATCTCCCGGGGGCTGCCCCCAGGCGGCGAGGCGCTGCAGAACGCCCGTCCGGCGTCCGCGGTGCCCTTCCATCAAGGGGACAACACCGTGATCAGCCGCAAGGTCCGGATCTGAGGGGCGGGCCTACTCGCCCTTCTTCGCCTCCTTCGCCGCGATGCTCTCGACCTTGATGGTATCCCCGTCGACGGAGCCGTTGACCACGACCTCGTGGCCGACGTGCTCCCCGGCGAGCTTCTGGTTGTCGAGCTTGTAGAGCTTCTCGTCGGCGGTGTTGTAGAAGACCAGCTTGGCACCTTCGTTCATGCACTTCTTGGTGCAGCTCGCATGCGCGGCCTTGGCGCCGTCGGCGCCGCAGTTCTCGTCGGTGACCCAGCCGGTCCACGATCCGGCGGCAGCGATGCCGGGGACGAGTAGGGCGGCTACGG
>JANOCF010000811.1:0-8692 GCA_031412055.1 Holophagales bacterium
CCCGAGAAGCGCGGCCAGGCCAGGCGCAGGACGTCGTCCAGGCTGCGCCGGCCGCCCGTGGCGTGCCGGATCCGGACGTCCAGCAGGAACGCGGTCACGGACCCCTTGGTGTAGTAGCTGATCGCGGAGTTGTTGGTGTTCTCGTCCCGCCGGTAGTACTTGATCCAGGCGTCGAACGACGCGGCTTCCAGCGGCTGGACCAGCCGGCCGGGCGTGGTCTGCAGGGCCTCGATCTGTTTGCTCAGCCGCTTCAGGTACTCGTCGCGCGTGAACAGGCCGGCGCGGTGGACGAGCAGGTCGTCGTAGTTGGAGGTAACCCCCTCCGCGAACCAGAGACTGGGCGTGTAGGCCTCTGTCTCGTAGTCGAACGGGCCGAGCTCAGCCGGGCGCAGCCGCTTGACGTTCCAGGCGTGGAACAGCTCGTGGCTCGCCAGCGACAGCCAGTCGCGGTAGCCCTCCCGTGTGCGGGACTTCCACCGGCTCGTCATGAGCACGCAGGAGTCCTTATGCTCCAGCCCTCCACCGCCCTCGGTGATGAGGTTGAAGAAGACATAGCGCTCGTAGGGCAGGCCGCCCCAGAAGGCGGCCTGCTCCCGCACGATGCGCTCGAGGTCCGCGGTCGAGCGGGGGCCGTCCCAGACCGAGTCCTCCCCTTCGTTGACCAGGAGGTGCGTCCTGCCGTCCGCCTCGAAGCTGTAGACCGGCGCGCTGCCGGCGTAGATCGGCGAGTCCACCAGGGTGTCGAAGTCCGCGGCCCGGTAGACGTGCGGAGCGGAGGAGGGGAGCGCGCTGACCGAGGTCTTCCAGTGGGAAGGCAGGATCAGGCGGATGTCGTGGGGCCGCCGCCCGCCGTCCGCCAGCGTCAGAAAGGTGGGCGCGCCGTTGAGGATCGCGAAACCCTCGTCCACGAAGTTGGTGCGCACCGACATCTCCCGGGAGTAGATCCGGTAGCGCACGACGACCCGCGGCAGCCCCCGCGTCTCCACCTGCCAGCGGTTCTTGACCGTCTTGACGAGCGGCAGCGGCGAGCCGGACTCGCTGGCCGCCGCGACCTCCTCAAGGTTGCGGGCAAACTCCCGCACCAGGTAGGACCCCGGCGTCCAGACCGCCATCATCAGCTCGATCTCGGGGCGTCCTTCGGTCGGCACCAGGGCCTCGACCTCGACGTAATGGGTCTGGGGTGCGGGAAAACGGAGCGTGTAGGAGATCGGCTCGGGCATGGCGGCTCCGTGCAGACCGGCGGCCAGGGGGATGAGCATCATGGCGATCAAAACCAGCGTGGGCTTCGTGATTACGTTTATCAACCTGAGACAGTTCTTCTTCATAGTCGAGGGCCCGCGAGAATATACTCCGCGGCCATGTACGATGCGAGCCATGCCAACGCAGCCCTCGAACGCGAGGCTCCGGCACTGTTCCGGGCGCTGTCCCCCTTGGGACGCCGCGCCTTTTTCTCTCCCGACATCCCCTTTCAGGCGGCCCAGGCGCGGGGCAAGGGGCTCAACGCCACGCTGGGCCAGATCACCGACGGGCAGCGTGGCGCGGTCCCCGTTCCCGCCCTGGCGGAGGCCTTCCGGCTCTCCAGGGAGGATCTGGACCGGGCGCTGCTCTACTCGCCCGTCGAGGGCATCCCCGAGGTGCGGAGCCGCTGGCGCGACTGGCAGCGCCGGACCGCGGACCCTTCCCTCCCGTCGACCCTGCCGCTGGTCACGGCCGGCCTGAGCCACGGTCTCTCCCTGCTCGCCGACCTGTTCGGAGGCGAGGGGAAGGCCGTTGCGATCCCGCGACCCTTCTGGGGCAACTACCGCCAGGCGTTCGCGCTCCGCACCGGCTCCAAGGTCCTCACTGCGCCTGGATACGTGAACGGATCTTACAACATCCGCGCGATCGCTGAGGCGCTTTCCGGCCTCCCGGAAGGAGAACCGGCGGTGGCCCTCCTCAACTTCCCGTCCAACCCGGGCGGCTACTCCCTCTCACCGGCCGAGCGCCAGGCGGTCCGCGCCTCCCTCGTCGAGGTGGCGCAGCAGCGTCCCCTGGTCGTGATCTGCGACGACGCGTACGCCGGGCTGGTCTACGAGCCGGAGGTGCCCCGCGACTCCCTTTTCTGGGACCTGATCGGTGCTCATTCTAATCTGGTGCCGGTCAAGGTCGATGGCGCGACAAAAGAGTTTTCTTTTTTTGGCGGGCGCGTCGGTTTCCTGACATTCGCCTTCGATCCGGAGTCGGACGCCGCCGTGGCGCTGGAGAGCAAGGGGAAGATGCTGGTGCGGTCGGTGGTGGGCTCACCCGTTGCGGCGAGCCAGGTCGTGCTGCTGCAAGCGCTGCGCAAGGAGGGGATCGAGGCCGAGGTGGAAGAGGTGCGCCTGCTCCTCGAAGGGCGCTACCGGGCCCTCAAGGGCGCGCTGGCCCAGGCGGACCCGGAGCTGTTGACGGTCCTGCCCTTCAACTCCGGCTGCTTCGCGCTGGTCGAGCTGCCCGAGAGGCTCGGCCTGACCTCGGAGCAGGTCCGCCTGCACCTGCTGGAGCATCACGACACCGGCCTGATCTCGCTGGAGCCGCGCTACCTGCGGATCGCCCACTGCTCTGTGGACGCCGAGGCCCTGCCGGAGCTGGCGCGAAGACTGGAGCGGGGGGTGGCGGAGCTTACAGCAGCCCTTTGACGTACCCGCCGTCCACCGCGATCGCCTGCCCGGTGACGTAGGAGGCTTCGGGCGAGCAGAGGAAGCCGACCATGGCTCCGATCTCGTCCGGCTGGGCCATGCGGCCGATCGGGGTGTTGGCGATCCAGCCGGCCATGACCTCCTCCCGGCTCTTGCCCAGGCGGGCCGATGCGGCCGAGGCCAGCTCGTCCTGCCGCTCCGTGAGGGTGTAGCCCGGGAGCACGGCGTTGACCGTCACCCCGTCCGCGGCCACCTCCTGCGACAGCGTCTTGAGATAGCCGACCACCGCGGGACGCAGCGTGTTCGACAGGGCCAGCGCGGGGATGGGCTGCTTGGTCGAAACCGAGTTGATGGCCACGATCCGGCCCCAGGCGCGCTCGCGCATGGCGGGGAGGACCAGGCGGCAGAGGCGCGGCACGAAGAGCAGCGCCAGGGGGATGGCGATCTGCCAGTCCTCCTCGGTGAGCTCCAGGGCGGGCTTGGACGGCGGGCCGCCGCCGTTGGCCACCAGGATGTCCACGGGACCGAGCCGCCGCTCCACCTCGCCGACGAGCTGGACGAGGGCGTCGAGCTCCCGGATGTCCGCGGGCACGGCGATCACCTCGGAGCCTTCTGAGGCCAGACGCTCCCGGGCGGCGTCGAGCTTCGCTCCGCCCCGGCTGGCGATGGCCACGCGGGCTCCCCGCCGGGCCAGCGACTTCGCCGATGCGTAGCCCAGCCCGCTGCTGGCTCCCGTAACCAGGGCGACGCGGCCTTTTAACCCGCCGATACTCTCCTCGCTCATTTCACCTTCTCCCCCTTCTCGTTGTAGGTGTACACGCCCCGGCCGACCTTGCGGCCCAGGCGGCCGGCGCGGACGTGCTGGACCAGGATCGGGTTCGGGCGGAACGACTCGCCCAGCGCGCCGTGCAGAAACTCCAGGATCGACAGGCGGACGTCCAGCCCCACCAGGTCGGCCATCTCGAATGGTCCCATGGGGTGGTTGAGGCCGAGCTTGAGCGCCTTGTCGATATCCTCGGCGCTCGCGACCCCCTCCTGGAGCATGCGGAACGCCTCGTTGCCGATCAGGACGTTGATCCGGCTGGTCACGAACCCGGGCGACTCCTTGACCAGGACGACCTCCTTGCCCATGCGCTCGCCCACCTGGCGCAGGGTGTCGAGGGTCTCCTGGGACGTTTCCAGGCCGCGCACCAGCTCGATCAGCCGCATCACGTGGACGGGGTTGAAGAAGTGCATGCCGGCGAAGCGCTCCGGCCGGCCGGTGACCGCCGCCATCTCGGTGATCGAGAGGGCCGAGGTGTTGGAGGCCAGGAGCACGTGCTCCGGAGCATGGCGCACCACCTCCTCGAAGGTCCGCGCCTTGAGGGCGATGTCCTCGGGCACGGCCTCGATGACGAGATCGGCCCCGCGGACGGCGCCGGCCAGCTCCTCGTGGAGGCTGAGGAGCCCGCGGGCGCGGTCGGCGGCCTCGGCCTGGACCTTGCCGATCTCCACCCCCTTGGCCAGGTTGCGGTGGATGCTCGACTCGGCCTTCTTTAGGGCCTCGGGAAACGGATCGTAGAGACGGGTCGTGTATCCGGCGAGGGCCGCGACGTGGGCGATGCCGCGCCCCATCGTGCCCGCGCCGAGGACGGCGACGGTCGAAATCTCAGCCATAGAAGTCGTTCCTAAGAGACGGGGATGTTGTGGATGCCCGTGGTGCGGGCGGCCAGGTTGCGGAGCTCGTCGGCGATGGCCAGCGTGTTGCGCACGGCCGCGCCCGCGAGCTCCTGGAGCTCGGGAGTGGTGGCGTACTTCTCCAGGACGCGGCGGCCCAGCTCGTGGTGATGGAGCTCTTCGGGCTGGATCGTCTCGTCGTACAGGCGGGCGGTCTCCTGGTCGCCGACCTCCCGGCAGAACTTGACGAACTGCGCGTTGCGCACCGTGGCGATGGCCTCGCTCGCGAACGGTCCGGCCGCGATCCGCTCCACCGTGGTGCGCAGGCCGCGCAGGTACTGGTAGAGCGGGCTGTGCCCGTCCGACAGCGGGTCGAACTCCGCCAGGTCCTCGCCCAGCTCGGCCAGCCGCTGGCTGATCATGCCGTAGTGCTTCATCTCGTCCCCGCACTGCTGGGCGAGACACATCTTGGCGTCCACCTCGGGGGTGGTGGGCATCCAGAGCCCGGCCAGCTCCGAAGCCTCCAGCTCACTCTTGAGAGCGAGGCGGAGCAGGGTGACCACGTCGACCTGCCCTTCGGACTCCGACTCCAGCGTATCGGTGTCGCCCAGGCGGGCGAAGATCTGCTCCATCTCGTCCATCAGTCCCGCGACGAAGTCCTTGCTGTTCACGAGTTCCCTCCTTCGGACATTCCCAGTGGCAGGGGATGCCGCCTTCCCATCATTCTATCGTGTCCCTCAGGCCTCCAGCGAGCGCAGCACGGCGCGCACCGGGGAGGCGTCGAGCCCGGCCATCCGGAGGGGCAGGGCGATCAGCTCGTAGATCCCCTCGGGCACGCCGTCCAGCACCAGCCCTTCGAGGATCGCCACCCCGCCTTTGGCCAGGACGTGGTGAGAGTCCAGGGTCTTGCTGTCGAAGGGGTCGACCGACGGCGTGTCCAGGCCGACGAGCAGCACCCGCTTTTCGCCGAGCAGCGCGGCCAGCTCCGGCGAGATGGCGGAGAAGCGCTCGGGGAACGTCTTCCTGTCGCGCACGCTCTCGGTCTTGAGCAGCAGCCGGGGCGGATTGGAGAGGTCGATGCCTTCCAGGTGCCGCGGCTCGATCAGCGGCTGTGGAGGGACCTTCACCACCCGGCAGGGTCCTAGATAGCGCTCCAGCGACAGATCGGCGATCCCTTCGCCCCGCGGCTCGGTGTGGAACGGCGCGTCGGCGTGGGAGCCCAGGTGCGGGGTCGTGGTGATGGCCGACACGTTGACCGTCCCTCCCGCGGCCATGGACCAGGCCAGGGGGGCGCTGAACGGCGTATCCCCCGGCCAGACCGGGAGCTCGGGGCGGATAATGGGGGACAGGTCGTAAAGCATGTGGCCCTCCTGGATTCCGGATCATAGCGGAGAGGAGGGGGCTGTGCGTCTCTACTGGGAGCGCCGGCGTCCCCGCCGGCCACTAACTGGTTTTGGTTAGAGCCGGCGAGGACGCCGGCGCTCCCAGTGGGGTCCTACCGCGTGCCGGCGGGCTCGGAGATCTTCTCCAGGACCTTGCCGAGATCCTTGGTGCCGACGGACTTGCGCTCGCGGGCGAGGTCGGCCTGGGCGACCATGCCGATGACGCGGTTGTTGTCGTCGACGATCGGGATGCGCCGCACCTGGTACTTGCCCATGGCATTCTCGATGTCGTCGAGGCTGTCCTCGGCCTTGCAGCACTGGACGTTGCCGGACATGACCTCGCGGATCTGGACCTCGGGCGACTCGCCACGGCCCAGGACACGGATCGCCAGGTCGCGGTCGGTGACCACGCCGATCAGGCGCCGCTCGGTGCCCTCGACCACCGGCAGGCTGCCGACGTCGTGAGTCTCCATCAGGCGGGCAGCCTCGCGGGCCGGAGTCTCGGGGGTGATCGTGGCCGGGTTCTCGGTCATGATATCGCGTGCTTTCATAATAGGGCCTCCTTGTTCAGGTGATTCTTTTTGTGGAGGGGCCCGATCGAGCCCCCCTCCCGGGAGTTGCAAGAGGCGGGCCGGGTGCTGTTAGTTATAGGATAGGGTCCGTTCGAAGGGGCTGACCTGGAGAGACCGATGAGTGATCCCGAAGTGCCCGCACTGGAAGTGCCCAAGGTAATCGTTCCCACGTACGTTCCGCCGGCCGCGCTGGTGGATGTCGAGGAGGACCAGCAGCGCAAGCTCGACACGCTCGCGCACCACGTGCGGGGCATTCTCACCACCCTGGGGCTCGACCTCAAGGATCCCAATCTCGCGGAGACCGACATCCGCGTCGCCAAGATGTACCTCGAGATGTTCCACGGCCTCTCCGAGGGCGCCGAGCCCAAGGTGACATCCTTCCCCAACGAGGAGGGCTACAGCCACATGGTGATGGAGAAGGACATCCCCTTCTACTCCATGTGCGCCCACCACCTGGTCCCCTTCTACGGCCACGCCCACATCGCCTACATCCCCAAGGACCGCATCCTGGGGCTGTCCAAGTTCGCCCGCAACCTGGAGTTCTACGCCAAGCGGCCGCAGCTCCAGGAACGGCTGACCGAGCAGGTGGTGACCTTTCTCCAGGAAAAGCTCCAGCCGCAGGGCGCCATGGTGGTCATCGAGGCCCGGCACCTCTGCGTCGAGATGCGCGGCGTCAAGAAACCGGGGGCCCTGACCGTCACCTCGGCTCTCCGCGGTATCTTTCACCAGAAACCGGTCCGGGAAGAGTTCCTTGATCTGCTCCGACGCTAGAAAGACCGCAGCCCTCCTCGCCCTTGCCTTGGTACTCGCTGGATGCGGGGGTTCCCAGGTGCGCAGAAGCACCGACCTGACCAACCCCTTCCTCGGACCCGAGTACACGGGCTGGCTCATCGGCCCCGTCGCCCGCCTCGCCACCCAGGAGGAGATCGACGCCTTTCTCGCCCTCACGGACGACACCCAGGCGGCCGGGTTCGTGGATGCCTTCTGGGACAAGCGCGACGGCAACGGCGCCCTGCCGGGCAATCCCGTCCGCAAGGGCTTCGAGGACCGCGCCGCCGAGGCCGACCGCGCCTTCAGCGAAGCCGGATACCGCGGGCGGCGCACCGACCGCGGGGCGGTCTTCATCCTCTACGGCTCGCCGAAGAAGGTCGACTACGAGGTGGGACCCGTCGAGGGCGACCCCACGCTCGAAGTCTGGACCTATGACGAGACATCCCCCTCGGGGCTCGACGGCTGGCGTCCGGCGAGCCTCTACCGCTTCGCCAAGCGAGGCGACCTGACCGTGACCTACACCCCCGGCCAGAGCCGCCCGGACCCCCGGCTCCGCGACCGGCCGGGCCGGCCGCCGGGCCCGGATGGCCACTGATTCCCTTGGCATGAAGGAGTGGAGATGAACCAGGCACGTGCCGTGCTCGCGGGGACCGGAATCGCCGTTCCGCCGCTCGAGGTCGACAACCACATGCTGTCTCGGATCATCGAGACCAACGACGACTGGATCCGCGAGCGCAGCGGCGTCCGCACCCGCTACTACGTCGAGCGGGGCGTGGGCTCGTCCGACCTGGGAGCCGAGGCCTCACGCGCCGCCCTGGCCGACGCCCGGATGGAGCCGGGCGAGATCGACTACATCGTCTGCGCCACCATGACCCCGGACCACTACTTCCCCGGGGCCGGCACCCTGATCCAGCAGAAGCTCGGCATGCGCCCGCTCCCCGCCCTGGACATCCGCCAGCAGTGCGCGGGCTACGCCTACGGCCTGCAGCTCGTCGACGCCCTGATCCGCAGCGGCGTGGCGCGCAACGTCCTCCTGGTCGGCACCGACGTCCACACCTCGCTGATGCCCTTCTCGGACCAGACCTTCGAGGTGCTCCACGGCCGCGATCCCGGCCCCCTGCCGGACGAGGACTTCCAGTGGAACTCGCAGTTCCGCCACCTCCTCGTCCTGTTCGGCGACGCGGCCGGAGCCATGGTCTTCCGCGGGGAGGAAACCGAAGACCGGGGCATTCTGGGCTCCGAAATCTACGGCGACGGCAACCACAAGGAGATCCTCTACGTGCCCGGAGGGGGATCGTCCCGGCGGCCCTTCGTGACCTGCGAGGCGATCCGCACGGCCGACACCGTGCCGGTCATGGACGGCAAGGCGGTGTTCAAGCTCGCGGTCACCCGCATGCCGGAGGTGACCCGGAACCTGCTGGGACGGCACGGCTACGGAGTGGAGAACCTGGACCTCCTGATCATGCACCAGGCCAACCTGCGCATCAACGAGAAGGCGCAGCACATCCTCGGCCTGCCGGACAACAAGGTCTACAACAACATCCAGAAGTACGGCAACACCACCTCCGCCACCCTGCCGCTGGCCTTCCACGAGGCGCGGCAGGCGGGCATGGCGCCCGAGGGCTCGCTGGTCGCCTTCGTGGCCCTGGGCGCC
>JANOCF010000812.1:0-4030 GCA_031412055.1 Holophagales bacterium
CTGGTGCAGGACGGCCCCGGCCCGCGACGCAGGCTGGTTGGGATCGAGCGGCAGGTAGGCGCCTCCGGCCTGGAACACCGCCAGCACGCCGGTCAGGAAGTCGAGCCCGCGCTCGGAGAGGATCGCGACCAGCGACTCGGGACCCACGCCGCGGCTCGCCAGGATGCCCGCCCTTGTCCGGGCGCGGCGGTCCAGCTCGGCATAAGTCAGGCTGCGGCCGTTGCAGACCGCCGCCACCGCGTCGGGCGTCTTCTCCACCTGCATGGCGAAGAGGTCGACGAACGTCTCCGTGGTCGGGCGGGGGCGCTCCGTGCGGTTCCACTCCCCCAGCACCTGCTTGCGCTCCGCGTCGCTCATCAGCGGCAGGTCCTGGATGCGGCGGTCGGGATCGGCCGCGATGGCCGCGAACGTCCGCTGCAGGTGGTCGACCATGCGCCGGGCGGTGACGCGATCGAAGATGTCCGCGTTGTACTCCAGCCACCCGACCATGCCGTCGGGACCCTCGGCCATCCACAGCGAGAGGTCGAAGTTCGCGCGGTCGTTGCGGATGCCCGAGCTGCTGATCGTGAGCCCCGGCAGCTCCTCGTACACGGCCGGGAAGTTCAGCAGGTTGAGCATGGCCTGCACCACCGGGCTGCGCGACAGGTCGCGCTCGAACCGGATCTCCTCCAGGATCTTCTCGAAGGGGATGTCCTGGTGCTCGTAGGCCTCCAGCGTGGTCTGCTTGACCCGCCGCAGCAGCTCGCGCCCCGTGGGATTGCCCGAGAGGTCCGTGCGCAGGGCGAGGTTGTTGACGAAGAAGCCGATCAGTCCCTCCACCTCGGACCGCGTGCGGTTCGCGATCAGCGCGCCGATGCCGAAGTCGTCCTGCTGCGTGTAGCGCTGCAGCAGCGTCTTGTAGCCGGTGAGCAGCACCATGAACAGCGACGCGCTCTCGGCGTAGGACAGCGCTTCGAGCCCGCGGCTGACCGCGGCCGGAATCTGGAAGTCCTCGTATTCGCCGCGGAACGTCTGCACCGGCGGGCGCGGGCGGTCGCCCCGGATGTCGAGGAAGGGAATGCCGCCCAGCTTCTGGCCCCAGTAGTCGATCTCGCGCCGCAGCGTCTCGCCCTGGAAGTAGTGGCGCTGCCAGTCCGCGAAGTCCAGGTACTGGATCGGCAGCTCGGGCAGGGGCGAAGGCTCGCCCTTGAGCGCCGCCCCGTAGTGGTGCGACAGCTCCACCTGCAGCACGCCCATGGACCAGCCGTCCGTGACGATGTGATGCACCACCAGGATCAGCAGGTGCTCCTCGGGAGCCAGCCGCAGCAGGACCGCCGAGATGAGCGGACCCGTAGCCAGGTCGAAGGAGTGCGACGTGTGAAGCAGGATCAGGTGCCGCTCCTCGGCCCTGCGCTCCGCCTCGGACAGGTGCGCCAGCTCCACCACGGGCAGCGGGATGGTGAGGCTGGGCAGGATCTCCTGTGTCACCTTGCCGTCCACGGACGGGAAGCGGGAGCGCAGGGTCTCGTGCCGGCGCACGATCTCGTTGAGCCCCCGGTGCAGGGCCGCGATGTCCAGCCGTCCTTTGAGACCGATGGCCGCGGGCACGTTGAAGGCCGGCGTTCCGGGCGAGAACTGGTCCAGGAACCAGAGCCGCTGCTGCGCGAAGGAGAGCGGCAGGTCGCCTCCCGCCTCTCGGATCGGACTCCGGGTGATCGGCGGCTTGTCCTCGCGGGGCGCCTCCTCCGACTCCTCCTGCATGTAGCGAATGGCCTCGGCCAGCTCCGCGGCCGTGGGGAAAGAGAACAGGTGCTGCAGCGGGAAATCCACGCCGAACTCCCCGCGCACACGGGACAGGATCTGCGTGGCGAGCAGCGAGTGTCCGCCGAGCTGGAAGAAGTTGTCGTGGATGCCCACCGGCTCCACGCCGAGGATCTCCTGCCAGATGCGGCAGACCTTGCCCTCGCGCTCGTCGCGCGGCGGCTCGAACGGGGTGAACAGGCTCGGCCGCGGATGGAACGTCTGCACCGACCCGGCGGCCATGGCGAGCACGGGGCTCAGCGCCGCGCTGGGCGGGATCGCCTCGTCCGAGGTCTCCAGCAGGTGGACAATCGCCCGTGTCTCGGCCTGGGGCACCGCGACTCCGGGCTGCTCGATCCAGTAGCGCCGCCGCTCGAACGGATAGGTCGGCAGCGACACGCGCCGCCGCCGTATCTCGCCGGCACCTGCATGCAGGGCCTTCCAGTCCACCCCCTCTTCGCCGCCCAGCCACTTCGCAGCTTCTGGATGGATCGGGGGATGTAGGGGCGCAGCATGCTGCGCCCTCTTCCGCGCCTCCAGGTATGGCGGCGAGGAGGTCGAAACCTTCGAGGGATCGAGCGACTCCAGGGCCGCGAGCGCCTCCTCGCGGGTGCGGCACACCACCAGGCGACGATGCTCGAACGAGCGCCGGCCCACCTGGAGCGTCCACTCAACATCCGCGATGTCCAATTCCGGATGGCGTTCCAGGTGCTCGGCGAGGTTGCGCGTCGCCTCCTCCAGCCCCGCCTCGCTCTTGGCCGAGAGCGGCAGGAAGAACAGCTCCCGGGAGGAAGGCGTCGCCGGCACCTCCGGCGCCTCCTCCAGCACGATGTGCACGTTGGTCCCGCCGAATCCGAACGAGCTCACGCCCGCCCTTCTCCCGGAACCCTCCCAGGGCCGCAGCCGCGTGTTGACGAAGATGGGGCTCCCGGCGAAGTCGATCTCCGGGTTCGGCTCTTCGAAGTGCAGCGTCGGCGGGATCTGCCGATGCTTGAGTGCCAGAACCGTCTTGATCAGCCCCGCCACGCCGGCCGCTACGTCCAGGTGGCCGATGTTGGTCTTGACCGATCCCAGCGGGATGAACTGCTTCTTGTCCGTCTCGGGCCGGAATGCCTTGGTCAGCGCCTGAACCTCGATCGGATCGCCGAGCCGGGTTCCGGTGCCGTGGGCCTCGATGTAGGACGCCGACTCCATCTCCGCGCCCGAAGCCGCCCAGGCCTCCGCGATGACCTCCGCCTGGCCGTCCACGCTCGGCGCCGTGTACCCGACCTTGAGCGCGCCGTCGTTGTTGACCGCCGAGCCCAGGATCAGCGCCTGGATGTTGTCGCCGTCGCGCAGCGCGTCCTCGGCCCGCTTGAGCACCACCACCCCGGCGCCGCCACCGAACAGGATGCCCTCGGCGCCGGCGTCAAACGCGCGGCACTTGCCTCCCTTGGCGAACACCGAGCCTTCGGAAGACCGGTAGCCGGTCAGCAGGTGGACGTTGATCGACACGCCGCCCGCCAAAGCCAGGTCGCACTCGCCGTTGAGCAGGCTCTGGCAGGCCGTGTGGACCGCCACCGCCGAGGTCGAGCAGGCGCTCTGCACCGTGTAGCTCGGGCCCTTGAGATTGAGCTTGTACGAAACCCGTGTCGCCAGCGAGTCGCCGTCGTTGCACACCAGGAGCTGCAGCGGATCCATCGTGGCCTGCTGGGCCGTGTTGGACAACAGGTTGAAGAGCAGGTACGTGCTGGTGGTCTGGCCGCCGAAAACCCCCGTCACGACACTGTCGAGCGTGTCGGGATCGTAGCCCGCGTCCTCCAGCGCCTCCCAGCAGACCTCCAGGAAGATCCGCTGCTGCGGATCGAGGATCTCGGCCTCCCGGTGGTTGATGCCGAAGAAGCCGGCGTCGAACTTGTCGAGATCGGGCGGCTGGGCGGCCACGCGGATGAAGGAAGGGTCGGCCAGGAGCTTGGGATCGACGCCCAGAGCCCGCAGCTCGTCGTCGGAAAAGGTGCGGACGGAGTCCACTCCGTCGCGCAGGTTCCGCCAGAACTGCTCAACGTTGCGCGCACCGGGAAAACGCCCCGTCATGCCGACGATGGCTATTGCGTGATCAAGCGAGTGATCGAGATTTTTGACCATGCTCAAGCGCTCTCCGAGCTTCTCTCGATGGAGATCAATGTTTCATGCCACGACAGGGATTCCCCAGGGGGATAGACCCAAACAGCGCCGCGGAAAAGGACTGGCGCCGCCGACCGGGCGGGAGCCG
>JANOCF010000813.1:0-6478 GCA_031412055.1 Holophagales bacterium
GTGCGGCAAGGAGGAGACGACCCGCTCCCGCGCCTCCTGCGAACCGGCGCTCCGGCGTACGAGCGTGGTGAGGTTGGTGCCGGGGCCGACCTCCAGCAGGAGCCGGCGCGGCTCGGCGAGCAGCTCCGCCACGGCCGGCGCGAAGCGCACGGGCTGGCGCAGGTGGAGCGCCCAATAGCCGGGATCGGTCGCCTCCTCGGCGCGAATCCAGCCGCCGGTCACATTGGAAAGGAAGGGAATCGACGGCGGCCGGCGCTCGACGCCGGCGACGAGATCGCGGAACGGTGCGACCGCGGGCTCGATCATCCCGGAGTGGAACGCGTGCGACGTGTGGAGAAGCCGGCTCTCGTGCCCGGCCTCGCGCAGCCGCCGCTGGAGGCTCTCCACCGCCTCACTCGGGCCGGAGACCGTGCACAACGAGGGGCCGTTGACCGCCGCGAGCGACAGGTCTCCTTCAGCCATCCAGGGTGCCAGCTCCTCTTCGGACAGCGGCACCGAGAGCATGTCTCCGGTCGGCATCTCCTGGACCAGCCGTCCGCGGGCCGCGACCAGGGCCAGGGCGTCCTCCAGCGAGAAGACTCCGGCGAGGCACGCGGCCACGAATTCGCCGACCGAGTGGCCGAGCATGGCTTCGGGCTCGACGCCCCAGCTCATCCACAGCCGCGCCAGCGAGTGCTCCACCGCGAACAGGGCCGGCTGCGCGAGAGCCGTCTGCTCCAGCCGCTCCGTGGCGTCCCCTGCGAGGAAAACCTTTCGGAGGTCCAGGCCCAGGTGCGGCCGGAGGATCTCCGCGCACCGGTCCATCTCCTGCCGGAACACCGGCCAGCGCCCGCTCTCGTACAGCTCCGCGCCCATGCGGGCGTGCTGCGCTCCCTGCCCCGGAAAGAGGAACGCCACCGGCCGGAAGCCCGGTTCGGGCTGAGCTGTCCAGACGCGGCGCGGCTCGCCCGCAGCCAGCACCGACGCGGCATCGGCCAGATCGCGGACCACCACTGCCCGGCGCACCGCCAGAGGCTGGCGTCCCGCCTGGAGCGTAAACGCCACGTCCGCGAGATCGAGGTCCGGGTGAGCCTCCAGATACCTGGCGAAATTGGAAGTCACCGCTTCCAAGGCCGTGGGGGTCTTGGCGGACAGGACGAGCAGTTGATGAGCGGCTCCCTCTCCCGCAAAGCGGGGGAGGGCAGGGGAGGGGGCCTCTTCCAACACCACGTGAGCATTCGTCCCCCCGATCCCGAACGAGCTCACCCCCGCCCGCCGAGGCCCGTTCGACTTCCACTCCGTCAGCCGGTCCACCACGCGGAACGGTCCGCCCTCGAAGGCGATCTCCGGGTTGGGCCGCGTGAAGTGGAGCGTCGGCGGGATCTCCCGGTTCTGGAGCGCGAGCACGGTCTTGATCAGACCGGCGACGCCCGCCGCGCTGTCCAGATGGCCGATGTTGCTCTTCACCGATCCCAGCAGGACCGAGCCCTCGGGGGCATCCGCGAAGGCTTTCCGCAGCGCCGCGACCTCGATGGGATCGCCGAGGCGCGTGCCGGTTCCGTGGGCCTCGACATAGGAGACCGTGTCCGGATCGACGCCGGCCAGGGCGAGCGCCTCCTGAATCACCTCGGCCTGGCCCTCGGCGCGGGGAGCCGTGTAGCCGGCCTTGCCCGCGCCGTCGTTGTTGAGCGCCCAGCCGCGGATGACCGCGCGGATCGGGTCGCCGACGCGGAGCGCGTCCGAGAGACGCTTCAGGGCCACCACTCCGACGCCGCTGCCCGGCACCGTGCCGCGCGAGTCGGCGTCGAAAGCGCGGCAGTGGCCGTCCGGCGAGAGGATGCCTTCCTCCACGTGAATGTAGCCGGAGCGCTGCGGCAGCCGCAGGGTCACTCCGCCCGCCAGGGCCGCGTCGCACTCGCCGTTCATCAGACTCTGGCAGGCCACGCAGACCGCGACCAGCGAGGTCGAGCAGGCCGTCTGCACGGTAAAGCTGGGGCCGCGCAGGTCGAGCTTGTAGGACACGCGGGTAGCGAGGAAATCCTTGTCATTCGACACCGCGGCCTGGTAGGCGCCGGCGCCGCCAGCACTGTCGAACCGCTCGCGCTGTGGATACACGTGATCGAGAAGATACAAGGCGAGCCCCGCGCCCGCGAACACTCCGATGCGTCCGGGAGGCCGGCCGGGATCGATGCCGGCATCCTCCAGCGCCTTCCAGGACTCTTCCAGGAAGAGCCGTTGCTGGGGATCGAGCAGCTCGGCCTCGCGCGGGCTGAAGCCGAAGAAGCGGGCGTCGAAGCGATCGATCTCTTCCAGCGCGCCGGCACGGCGCACGTACTCCGGCCGCGACGCGAGATCGGGATCGACCCCGGACTCGGCCAGCTCGGCGTCCGAGAACGTCGAAATCGATTCGACGCCGCCGCGCAGGTTGCGCCAGAAGCTCTCGACGTCGGCGGCGCCGGGAAACCGGCCGCTCATGCCGACGACGGCGATTGCCTCGTCGTGGCCGGGAATGTCGTTGTCCGTCATAAAAACCTTTCGATTGTTCCCCGATTCGTCAGGTGCGTCCGCGTGTGCGCCGCCGGTCCATGGCGGCGCGGCGGCTGGCGGCGCGATCCTGAATCTCCCGCGCTGCGGCTGCCGCGGTCGTCTCGCCCGGCTCCGAGGCTCCGGACGCGCCGGACAGGTAGGCAGCGAGGGAGCTGACCGTCGTATGGTTGAACATCTCGGACATCGGAATCTGTTTCCCAAGCAGCTCGCTCAGGCGGGCGTGGACCCGGGCCAGCAGCAGCGAATGCCCGCCAAGCTCGAAGAAGTTGCGGTCGATTCCGACGGTCTCGACCCCGAGGACCTCGCGCCAGACCGCGGCGATGGTCCTCTCCATCTCAGTGCGCGGCATGGCCGCGGCAGAGCCCGCATTGGCTTCAATACTTTCATTGCCGGCCGGGACGGGGAGCGCTCCGAGATCGACCTTGCCGACTGCGGTAACCGGCAGCGCCGCAAGGGTCACGAAGGCAGCGGGGATCATGGCCGCGGGAAGCCGGCCGGCCAGGAAGTCTCGGAGAGAGGAAGAGAGATCGCGCGCCTCTCCATGGGGCACTACGTACCCCACCAGCACGGGATCCCCCGCTCCACCCTGCCGGGCCACGACCAGCGCCTCCCGCACCTCCGGATGGGCAGCCAGGGCCGCCTCGATCTCCCCCGGCTCGATGCGCACCCCGCGCAGCTTGACCTGGGTGTCGATCCGTCCGAGGAACTCCAGGCGGCCGTCCGCCCGCCAGCGAACGAGGTCGCCCGTGCGATACAGGCGCGCTCCCGGCTCTCCGAACGGGTCCGGGACCCAGCGCTCGGCCGTGAGGTCGGGCCGTCCGAGGTAGCCCCGGGCCGGCGGTACGCCTCCCACGTGCAGCTCGCCGGGCACGCCGGCCGGCAGCGGCTCCGCGGACCAGGGAGCGAGCACGCGCAGCCGCGCATTGGAGATCGGCCGCCCGATCGGCGGCGCTCCCTCTCCGGGCCGGCATGGGTGCGACGACACGTACACCGTGGTCTCGGCCGGGCCGTAGCAGTTGACCAGGCGAGAGCGCCCCGACCAGCGCTCGGCCAGCGGCCCCGGCAAGGCCTCTCCGCCGATGGCCAGCGTCTCCAGGGAGAGGTTCTCTTCGGGAAGGAACCGGAACGCCGACGGGGTCAGGATGGCGAAGGTAACGCCGCGCTCCCGGATCTCGCCGGCGAGCCGGGGGCCGGAGAGCCGCGCCTCTTCGCTCGCCAGGCAGAGGGCCGCGCCCGACGTGAGAGCGGTGACGATCTCCAGCACGGATGCGTCGAACGCCGGTGCCGCCACCTGTAGCACCCGCGAGCCGGGTCCCACCCGAAACTCGGACGCCGCGTGGCGCATCAGGCTCACCAGCGGACGGTGCGGCACGAGCACGGCCTTGGGCCGGCCGGTCGAGCCGGACGTGTAGAGCGCGTAGGCGAGGTTGCCGGGTTTGGCGCCGCCGGACGGCCGCTCGGAGCTGGTCCCTCCGTCGACGAGAACGACGCTCGTACCGGGAGGGACCCGCGAGGCCAGCGCTTCCACGGTCACGACGGCCCGCGCACCGCAATCGGCGAGCATCAGGGCGATCCTCCCGGGCGGGTGCGCCGGGTCCACCGGCACGTAGAAGCCGCCCGCCTTCTGGGTGCCGAGCATCGCAACCACCAACTCGCGAGAGCGCTCCAGGAGCAGCGCGACCGGCGTCTCCGGCCTGACTCCGGCGGCCTGGAGCTGATGGCCAAGCCGGTTGGCCCTCCCCTCCAGCTCGCCGTAGGACCAGACGGTGGCGTCCGCGGCGACCAGAGCCGGGGAGCCCGGTGCGATGTCCACCCAATCCTCGAACAGCTCGTGAGCGCAGCGCTCGGGCACGGGCATGACCGGGCCGTCGCTCCACTCCCGCAGGAGCTGGACGCGCTCGGCGTCCTCCAGCACGGGCAGGTCCGAGAGGCGGAGAGAAGGATCGGCCACGGCCGCCGAGATCAGGTTGAGGAGACGGCAGGCCAGTCGCCCGGCGGTCTCCGCGTCGAAAAGATCGGCGCTGAATTCCAGCGAGGCGTCGACGGCCCCTCCGGTCTCCACCGCCAGCAGCGTCAGATCGAACGGGGTTGCCCGGCGCGGCAGGTCGACCGGCTCAAGGACCAGCCCACCCGTCGTTGTTACCGACATGCCAGGTGCCCCGGCACGTCCGAGCACGAACGAGGCCGCGGCTCCAGACTCGAACCGATGCGGCTGCTCCAGCGCGAACGCGACCTGGATCAGGGGATGGCGGGAGGGATCGCGAGCCGGATCCAGGCGCTCGACCAGGACCGGGAAGGGAAGGTCCTGAAGGTCCAGCGCGCCCGTCACCGCCCGCCGCGTCCGCGCCAGCAGCTCGAAGAAGGCAGGGTCTCCGGAGAGGTCGGCGCGCACCGGCAGCAGGTTCACAAAATGGCCCGCGACCGTCTCCAGGCCGGGCCGCGTGCGGCCTGACGCGGCCGAGCCTACGAGCAGGTCCTCGCGGCCGGTGTGGCGGTGGATCAGGGCCTGGAACGCGGCGAGAAGCACTGTGTAGAGCGTCGATCCCGACCCTGAAGCCAGCGCCCGCACCCGTCCCGACAGCTCCGGTCCGAGCGAGAACGGATGCGAGCCGCCGCGGTGGCTCGGCACAGGAGGCCGCGGCCGGTCGGAAGGCAGGTCAAGCACCGTCGGAGCCCCGGCCAAAATCTTCCGCCACTCCGCCCACAGACGCTCCCCTTCAGGACCCGCAAGCATGTCCCGCTGCCACCGAGCCCAGGCTGAGTAACTGGGAGGGCGGGGGCTCCCTCTCCCGCGCAGCGGGGGAGGGCAGGGGAGGGGGTCCAGATCGTCCAGCAGCAGTCCCAGAGACCAGAAATCCGCCGCGATGTGATGCACGGCCAGCAGCAGCACGGAAGTCTCCCCGGGAGCGACGAAGAGCCGGGCGCGCATCACGGGACCGAGCTCTAGATCGAAGGGCTTCCAGGCCTCCTCCGCGATGCGTTCCGTAGCCAGATCCAGCACCGCGAAGTCGACCCCACCGTCACCAATCCGCTGAATGGGCTCGCCATCCACCAGCGGGTAGGTCGTGCGCTGGACGGCGTGCCGCGAGGCCAGACGCTCCAGGGAGCGTTGCAGCGTCTCCGGGTCCAAGTTGACCCGGGCGGCCAGGGCGAGGTTGTAGACCGGGCTCTCCGGCGCCATGCGGTGGGCCAGCCAGAGCGAGCGCTGGCCATGGGAGAGCGGGTGATCCGATCCCTCCACCTCCGGAAGCGGAGCCCGGGCGGCGGCCGTTCCGCGGGACAGCTCCTCGGCCAGCCGGCGAGGTCCGATGCCGTCGAGCAGGAGCCCGAGGGAGACGCTCACGCCGGTGTCGGACTCCAGGCGATTCTTGAGCTCCAGCGCCAGCAGCGAGTCGAGCGGCAGGGGCGCTTCGGGATCGAGGGCCGCGGGATCGACGCGGAGCAGGCGGGCGGCGTGGTCGCGGACGAGAGAAAGAGCCCCCTCCCGGCCCTCACCCCCCGGCCCCCTCTCCCGCTCCTCCCAAACACGCCCTCCCCGGGAGAGGGGGTGACTTGCTTCGGGTGTGTGGGGGCGCCCCTCTCCCGGGGAGGGGGGCTCGGGAGGAGCGGGAGAGGGGACGGGGGTGAGGGCCACCAACGTTCCGCCCAGATACGCCTCCCGGCAAGCCCCGCGCCTCACCTTGCCGCTGGAGGTCTTGGGCAGGCTCCCAGCGCGGATCGGCACGACCTCGTGAGGCGAGATCTCGTGCTCGCGCAGCACGGCGGCGCGGATGGCCTCGACCGCTTCCCGCGCCTCGGCCTCGCGGCGCCGCTCCACCTCGTGGACGATCACCAGCCGCTCCTCCCCCTCGGCCTCCACGGAGAACGCCGCGCCGCCGCCCGGCCGCAACGCGCCGTGGCTCGCCTCGGCGGTCCGCTCCAGGTCGTGCGGGTAGAGGTTGCGCCCGCGAAC
>JANOCF010000814.1:0-5559 GCA_031412055.1 Holophagales bacterium
CGCCTCTCGGCGGCGGGAGGCGCCGATGACCGCGATGGAGCCGGGGGAGAAGATCGGGTCGAGAGGTCTGGCTGTCATGGCGGCCTTTCAGGTCGGGCGGATCTCCGGACACAGGATCCGGAGCGGGTCCGGGGCGATACGGACGGTGATCGGAAGCCGCTGCTCGCAGATGTCGCCGTCGATCTGGGCGACGGCTCCGGCCGGAGAGCGGAGCACGACCTCCTGGACGTGGCGGACGGTGAAGTCCTTGCGCCGCGCGTGGGCGCCGCGAAGGAGGTCGAAGACGAATCCGGCGGTCTCGCGGCGCCCGGCTCCCCGGAACAGCACCAGGTCGAGACGGCCGTCGTGCGGCCTGGCTCCCGGAGCCAGCACGAAGGAGCCGCCATAGTAAGGGATGTTGGAGACGGAGACGAAGGACGCCTCCAGCGGCTCGCCGTCGGCCACGACCTCGAACCGCGGATACGGGTAGCGCCACCACTCCTGAAGCCCCTGCCAGGCGATGGCCGCCCGGCCGAAGCGCCACTTGAGACGGGTGTCGAGGCTGGCGAGGACGCTGGAGTCGAGCCCGGCGGAGACCATCATGAGAAAGGGCGCTTCTCCGACGAGGCCCACGTCCAGGAGCCGCGTCTCCAGTCGTCCCTGAAGGGCCGCGGCCTGGACCGGGTCGCGGGGCAGGCGCAGGGCCATGGCGAGCAGGTTGACGGTGCCTCCGGGCAGGATGCCGAGAGCGGTATCTGCCGATGGTGTTCCCAGGAGACCGGCCGCAACCTCGCGGACGGTGCCGTCGCCGCCGAAGGCGAAGACCACCTCGACGGCGCCGGCCCGTTCACGGGCGAGAGCGGTGGCGTCGCCGGGACCGCCCGTAGGGACCGGCTCGACCTCGAAGCCGCTTTGATTCAAGGCTTTGAGGATGGCGTCCAGCTCCTGCTCGTGGCGCTGGCGGCCCGCCGTGGGGTTGTAGATCAGGGCGGCGCGGCGCACGGATTAGAAGAGCGAGCCGGTGGTGCCCGGGCGCGGCGGATAGCCCAGGTGCTTGTAGGCCCGGCGGGTCGCCACCCGGCCGCGAGGGGTGCGCTGGAGGAAGCCTTCCTGGATCAGGTAGGGCTCGTAGAGGTCCTCGATGGTGCCGGTGTCCTCGCCCACGGCCGCTGCCAGCGCCTTGATGCCGGCGGGTCCGCCGTCGTAGTGCTCGATCAGGGTGCCGAGGATCTTGCGGTCGAGGTCCTCGAAGCCGAACTCGTCGACCTCCAGCATCGCGAGCGAGCTCTTGGCGATCCGCAGGTCGATCCTGCGGGCGCGCTCCACCTGGGCGAAGTCGCGCACCCGGCGGAGCAGGCGGTTGGCCACGCGCGGGGTGCCGCGGCTGCGGCGGGCGATCTCGGCGGCGCCGTCGGGGTCGATGGGGATCGAGAGCAGCCGGGCGGAGCGCTCGACGATGACGGTCAGCTCCTCCGGAGAGTAGAAGTTCAGGCGGTGGACGATGCCGAAACGGGCGCGCAGCGGCGCGCTGAGCAGTCCGGCCCGGGTGGTGGCGCCGACCAGGGTGAAGCGGGGCAGCTCGATCTTGACCGTCCGCGCCGCCGGACCCTGGCCGATGACGAGGTCGAGACGGAAGTCCTCCAGGGCCGGGTAGAGGATCTCTTCGACCGTGGGGCCGAGGCGGTGGATCTCGTCGATGAACAGCACCTCGCCGGGGTCGAGGTTGGTGAGGATGGCGGCGAGGTCGCCGGCGCGCTCCAGCACGGGTCCGGAGGTGATGCGCAGAGGCGCGCCCATCTCGTTGGCGACGATGTGCGCAAGGGTGGTCTTGCCCAGCCCGGGAGGTCCGAAGAGCAGGACATGGTCCAGGCTCTCGTGCCGTTCCCGCGCCGCGCGGATGAACACCTTCAGGTTGTCGAGGATCTTGGTCTGCCCGACATACTCCTCGAGCTTGGAAGGTCTTAGCGAGGGCTCGACACCGAGATCCTCGGGGTCGGGCACGCCGGAGAGGATGCGATCCTCGGTCATGCGGCTCATTCTAGCCCGGATCTCCC
The DNA here is from genome assembly GCA_031412055.1 of Holophagales bacterium. GTDB lineage: Bacteria > Acidobacteriota > Thermoanaerobaculia > Multivoradales > UBA5704 > DATMER01. Next base: position 2,034 of record JANOCF010000814.1, read on the forward strand.
AGCCGCCTGTTTGGACGCAAAACTTGACCCCAGGGGTCAAAGAAGATAGCTTGATGTCAATTTAAGAGGGGTATCCATGGTCCGAGCCGCCGCCGTACTGCATGGTGTGTGTCCGGTCGTACTGTCGGTCTGCCTGGTCGGGATGGCTGCGCCCGTTTCGCCGGCCGCGGCGCAGACTTCGACTCAGCAGAATCCGATCCAGCTGTTCTCCACCCCGGGGCCGCACGACGTCACGCTGACCGTGTGCAACAGTGGTGGAGGGTGCAGCCAGATCACCAAGACAGTGCAGGTGCTCGACCCGCGCCCGGCGGTGGTCTCGGCGGCGGTGAACCCGGTGACGGTGGAGGCGGGCCAGCTCGTGCCTCTGTCCGGCAGCGGCACCGGCAGGCCGCCACTCACGTACACCTGGCGTGTGCTCCAGGGGGCGAACCTGGTGCAGACGATTCCGGGAGCCCTGGCCTGGTGGAACACCCGCGGCGTTGCTCCCGGAACGTACACGCTGGCGCTGCGCATCCAGAACAGCTCCGGGACGGCCGAGTCCACGCTCAAGACCGTGACGGTGGTCCCGCAGCAGCCCTCGGACTTCTACACGATATCGCCGTGCCGCGTGTTCGACACCCGTGCCACGATCGGCGGGGCGCTGGCTTCCGGGGTTCCCCGGCTGCTGACCTTCGGCACGTCCTGCGGCGTGCCGCCGGGCGCCCGGGCGTTGGCGGTCAACGTGACGGTGCTCGCCCCGTCGGCCCAGGGCAATGTGGCCTTCTATCCGGGCACCAACCCGAACCCCGGCACCAGCGGGATCAACTTCCCGCCGGACGGCAACCTGGCGAACAACGCCATCCTGCCGCTGGACGGGACGTCGAGCCTGGCGATGGTGGCAACGCTGGCGGATCGCGGCTCGGTCGACCTGCTGATCGATGTGGCGGGGTATTTCCTGCCGGATCCGTAGAGGCTCTGTTTCTACTGGGAGCGCCCGCTACGCCCGAGACATCCGGTGCAGGCTGGCGCGCAGCAGGTCGTGGAAGGCGGCGTCGGGGCGCTCGCGGCGAACATCCGCGACAGCTCTTTCGGCCTGGGCGGCCTTGTAGCCGAGGTTGACCAGGGCTGAGACCACGTCCTGGTCGGCCGGGACCGCCACGGTGCCCTTCGGCAGCTCGGCGGCCAGCTCCCGCATCTTGTCCTTGAGCTCCAGCACCATGCGCTCGGCCGTCTTGCGGCCGACTCCCGGGATCGTGCTCAGCCGGCCGATGTCGCCCGCCGCGATGGCGCCGAGCAGGTCGTCGGGCGGCATGCCCGAGAGGATCACCCGGGCCAGCCGCGCCCCGATGCCGCCGACCCCGATCAGCTTCTCGAACAGCGCCTTCTCCCGCTCGGTCCAGAAGCCGAACAGGGAGATGTCGTCCTCCCGCACCTGCGTGTGGATGAAGAGGGCGATGGGAACGGCCGTGCCGCGGCGCTCGATCTCGTAATAGGTGGACAGCGGGATGTTGACGTCGTAGCCGACCCCCTGCACGTCGAGGAGGACGCGGTCCGTCGTGGCCTTGAGGATGTTGCCCTGGAGGTAGCCGATCATGGGGGATTCTTGTCTGGAGGGAAGCCGCCCCGGATCTCCCGTGAAGGAGACCCGGGGCGAAGCCGGATCAGCCAGCCGGGTTCGGCTGCTCGTCGGGAGAGGTGATCCCGAACTGCTCCAGGACCACCGGGTCGAACCGCACCTCCATGGCGCGGCGGCGCGACTCGATCAGCGAGGCCTCGATCTCGTTCAGCTTGGTGCGGCGCACGGACTCGCGGGTCTCCTCCCGGGCTCCGGCGAACTGGATGGGATCCCAGCTCTTGCGCTCTTTGACCTCGAACAGGATCGCGCCCTGGGCGTCGCCGATCGGCCCGCCGACCTTGCCGGTCGGGAGGGTCATGGCGGCCTTGGCCAGCTCGGGGTTGGAGCCGATGCCCGGAATCTGGCCCTGGGTGCCGAACTCGGAGCTCTCCTTGACCTCCAGGTTCAGCTCGGCCGCGATCTGGTCGAGCGTCTTGCCGGGACCCGCGGCCCGCTTGAGCTGGTCGATAGCCATCGTCTGCTGCTTGTCGCGGGCCACGGCGGCCTGCACCCGCGGCTGCACGTCCTTGAGCTCGGGGACGCGCGGCGCCTTGACGTCCTTCAGATAGAAGACCACCCAGCCGCGCGGCACCTGGATCGCCTCGGACACTCCACCCTTCTCGGCGGCAAAGGCGGCGGTGGTGAACGCGGGGGCGAAGCCCAGGCCGCTCACCGGCTCCTGCTTGGAAAAGGGACCGGTCTCGGCGAAGGTGACGCCCTGGTCCGGCGTGGCCATCGCGGCCATGGCCTTGAGCGCGTCGGCGCTCTTGGGCTTGTCCGCAGCCAGCTTCTTGGCCAGCTCCTTGGCCCTGGCTTCCGCCATCTCCTGGGTGCGCTCGGCCGCCAGCCGCTGCTTGATCGACTCCTGCACCTCTCCGAAGGGCTGGGTGCCCGCGGGGCGCTTCTCCAGGACTTCGATCACGTGATAGCCGAACTGGGTCTTGAGCGGGCCGACCAGCTTGCCTTTCTCGCCGGCGAAGACCGCCTGCTCGAAGGCCGGCACCATCTGGCCGCGGCCGAACCAGCCGAGGTCGCCGCCGGTCGTCTTGGCCGCGGGCTCCTCGCTGGCCTGGCGGGCGACCGCCTCGAAGGCCTCGCCCTTGGCCAGGCGCGCCTTGACGTCGTTGACCAGCTTCAGGGCCTCGGCGTCGCTGCGCCCCTCGGTCTTGATCAGGACGTGGCGGGCGTGCACCTGCTCGGGCCGCTCGAACTCCTGCTGGTTCTGCCCGTAGTAATCGCGCAGCCGCTTCTCGTCGATCTGGACCTGGGAGGCGAGCTGGGCGGGGTCGACCAGCAGGTAGGCGGCCTCGCGCTGCTCGGGGAGGCGGTACTCCTGCTTGTGCTTGTCGAAGTATGCCTGCACCTCGGCCGGCGGCACGGCGGTGTTTTGCAGGAAACGGGTGCGCGGCAGCTGGACGTAGCGGATGCGGGCGCGCTCCACCTGGTCGCGGTAGGCCTGCTCGACCTCCTTGTCGGAGACGTAGAGGTTGGCCTCCAGGATGTCCATCAGCTTCTGGACGGTGATCTGGTCCCGGATCTCCGCCTCGAAGGTGGCCGGGCTGCCGTAGCGGGCGCCGCGCAGGAGCTCGCGGTAGCGCTCCTCGCCGATGAAGCGGCCCTGCTCGTCCTTGAAGGACGGGTCCTGGAGAATGCGGTCGCGGACCTCTTTGTCGGTCGCGGCCAGGCCCATGGTGCGGGCCTCTTCAAGCAGGATCTCCTGGCTCACCGCCTGGTTGAGCGCCTGGAGAGGCAGGCCCATCTGGCGCGCCAGCTCGGGGGTGAAGCGCTCGCCGTAGACCTGGCGGTACATGCCTTCCAGGTTGCGGTAGCTGCGCTCGAACTCGTCGACGGTGACCTCCTCGTCGCCAACGTAGGCCGCCACATTGGGACCGGCACTGTTGGGTCCTCCGCCGAAGCCGCCGCCGAAGTCGG
>JANOCF010000815.1:0-11294 GCA_031412055.1 Holophagales bacterium
GTTCCTCGACCACTGGGCGCGAGAGCGCGGGATGGGCGACTCCGAGCGCCGCCGGGAGATCGAGCAGCTCGACGATGCCCGGGGTCAGCTCGAAGCGCACGGTAGAGAGGGCCGTGACCTTGCCCTTGTAGATCTTGGTGAGGTTGCGGGCTTCCAGCACCGGGAGGCCCGCCGCGGACCAGGCCGGAGGCCGCTGCCGTCTGCGGACCTCCTCGGGGTGGCGCAGCCGCTCGGCCCCTCCCCGCACCAGGAGGAGCAGGGCGGGGGAGAGCAGGGCGGACGCGAGCAGGGCGGTGCCCCCCGCGACCGCGGCGGCCCGCAGCGGCGTCACCCAGCGAAATAGCTGCGGGTCGAGGCCCAGGGTGGGAGCCGCGAGGCCGAGCATCAGGGCTGGGACCGCGCCCACGATCCAGGGGGTCTCCCGGCGCAGCCAGCGGTAGAGACGGGACGGCCTGGCACCGGCGGGGAGGACTGGAACGGTCCCCTCCACCACCGCGGGCAGGGTCAGGGCCAGGGCGGCGGCCAGGGCGAAGACGGTCAGCTCGTCGGCTTGGCCAAGTCCGGAGCGGATCAGGGGCGTGGCGGCCAGGAGTCCCAGACCGAGAGGAGCCAGGGCTACCAGCCCGCGCAGCAGCGAGCCCAACCGGCAGGCCGCCGCGGCGAATAGCAGCAGGGGGACGGACACCGCCAGGCCGAGGAGCCGGACACGCTCCCGCTGCCAGAGGCTCGGGGCCAGCGATGGCCGCTCCAGGTCGGCTCCCGTGGGGAGGGCGAGCTGGCCGAGGCTGCGGTCGAGCTCGCGGCGGGTCGTCAGGCGGAGCTCCTCGCTGACGTAGGGGATCCGGACCTCGACCGGCAGCACGAAACGTCCCGACTGCCGGGGGATGCGAGGCTGGATGACCTCCTGCCGCACGGCCACGAACGCCCCGGGGAGGAACGGCTGGTCATTCCACAGGAAGGGACGCCGGAGCAGATCCTCGACCTGGGGCACGAAGCCGGGGTCGGTGGGCACGCCCACCGGTCCGACCAGAAGGGTGCGGCGGGCCCCGCTTGCCGGAGTCGTAGCTGGCAGGGGCACCTCGCGAGGGGGCATGCTCGCCCGGCGCAAGAAGGCGGCGACGGCCGTAGCGCGCTCCGGGGGCGTGCCGAGCCGCGGGACAAGGGCCAGGCGCACGGCCTTGCTGTCGCGCCGGATGATCCAGTGTTCCCGCACCTTCAGGTCGGCGAGGCGGCTGAGGACGCGGTCGTACGCCCTGAGCAGGGCAGGCAGGTCGGCGCTGCGCAGGACGGCGCGGTAGACGCGGCCTTCCTCGTCGGCCTCGGGGCGGTCCTCCAGGCTGAGCGCGCTCCGGTGTCCTCCGGGTCCGGTCCCCGTGTCGATCGTCAGGGAGACCCCGCCGACGATGGTGTAGCGCAGGCGGGTGACCAGCCCGGCGAGGCGGTCCGGCTGCCGGTTGCGCCGCCGGATGTCGGCGATCACGAGGCCGTCGCCCTCTTCCGACCGGCTCCAGAAGGACTCGATCTCCTCGGCGTCCTTGAGGTGCTGTTCGATCTCCTGCACTCGGCGCTCGGTCTCTTCGAGGGTGGTCCCCTCGGGCAGACGCAGGCGGAGGACGAGATTGCCGCCGTCCGGGGCGAGGTCGGCAGGGAGGGGGATCAGCGAGGGAGCGAACAGGGCCGCGGCCACGTAGGCGGCGGTGGCGGCGAAGAGGACGATGGTGCCGGGATCGCGGAGGGCGGTGCGGATGGGTCGGGCCAGGGATGAGCGCCGAAGGCGCGCGGGCGTAAAGCCTGGGGTTTCAACCCCAGGTGAGCTTGGGTTGTTCCGAGGGCCCTGACCTGGCGCTAAAGCGCCAGGCTTTACGCCTTCGCCCCTTGCGGGGCTTGAGGGCAACACCGCCGCCGCCACCACCGCCCCTACGACCGCCAGCAGGAATGCCTGGGCCGGCTCGGAGAGAAGAGGCCCCAACTCGTGGCTGCCGAGGGCGACCGTCACCGGCACGGCCGCCGCACCCGCGAGGGCGGTGAACGCCAGCGCCCAGAAGCTCGCGCCACGGGTTCCTTCCCGCCCGACCCGCATCAAGGCAGCCGGGACCACCGCGACGGCCCCAAGAGCCAGGGCCACGAGAGTTGCGATATTGAGTCCGATCCCTGCCAGCCAGAACGCATTGACCGCCACGGCCACCGCGGCCGGTGGAGCCAGCGCGAGCGTGAGCGCGCCCCTCCGGCCACCGAGCCAGGCCCCGGCCGCGGCGCCCGCTGCGGACGCGAGCAGCAGGCCCAGGGCGAGCCGAACCACCAGTTGCCGCAGAGGCCCGGCCTCGCTGAAGCCGATCGTCCCGCGCATGCCCTCCGGGAGCGAGGCGAGCCGTTTCCGAAGCTGCCGTTCGACCGCGAGGAGCGGGACGCCGTGGGCGCGCCAGACGAACAGCGCGCGAGCGGGCTCCCCTTGAAGCCGGACCCGCACGGGAGGCAGCTTCCAGTGCGGGCGCAGGGTGGCGTAGGAGCTCAGGGGCATGGTGGCCCCTTCGCGCGTGATCGGCACGCGGCCCAGATCGGCAGGCTCGGCGGGCCTGGCAGGAGGTACCAGGACCGGCCACTCGCGCCCACCCAGGCGGACCTTCCCGAGAGTCGGCGCCCGCAGCGCCAGCTCCAGCTCGTCCCGGACCCCCTCGGCCTCCTCCCAGGGATCGAGGCCACCGGCGCGGCGCATTTCGACTCGGACCTCCTCCTGGAGCGCGTTGTACACCCGCACCGCCTGGACGCCCGGAATCGAGCGCAGCTCCTCGGCCGCGGCCTCCGCGCCCCGGTCGCTGGTGGCCCGTCCCGATCCGGATAGCCAGACGATCGCGACGAGCTCCCCGTCGGCTTCGGACGCGGGAGTAATCTGGAGGGTGCCCGGCACGCGGCGGCGGAGGTCGGCCAGCTCCGACTCCAGGCGAGCGGCCTTGCGCTCGGGATCGGTGCCCGGGGCGAAGCGCACGGTCAGCGTGGCGCCGTCCGCCAGCACCTCGCCCCCGACCTCCTCGACTCGTCCCAGGGAGCGGATGGCGCTTTCGATCTCCTGGACCCAGTCGCGGGTCACGACGTTGGGTTCGGACGTGTCGTCCAGCGCGAGGAAGACCGTCAGCTCGGGGAAGCTCTGCCGCGGCAGGTAGTCCAGGGGGAGCTGCACCAGCGCCACGATCCCCAGGACCAGGAGGCCCAGGGTGATGACGAGCCGGGCGAGGGGACGTCCGGAGGTCATGCCGGCCTCTTCGCCGAGCGATACAGCACGGGGACCAGCAGCAGCGACGCGAAGGTGGAGGTCACCATGCCGCCGATCACGCCGATGGCCAGCGCGCGCTGCAGCTCCACCCCGTCGCCCGGCAGGAGCGCCAGGGGGAGCATGCCCGCAATGGTCGTGGCCGTGGTCATCAGGATCGGCCGGTAGCGCTCCCGGGCGGCGCCGCGAATGGCGTCGTCCATGGCCTCACCCATCGCCAGGCGCTCCTGGATGCGGTGGACCAGGACGATGGCGTTGTTCACCACCACGCCGGCCAGCAGGATCAGCCCCAGGAACGAGAGGATGTTGAGGGTCTGCCCGGTCAAAGCCATGAGGCCGAGCGACCCGCCCATGGCCACGGGCACGGTGGCCATCACCACCAGCGGGAGCCGGAACGACTCGTAAAGCGCGGCCACGGTCAGGAATACAAGGAGCAGGGAGAGCGCCAGGGCCAGCCGGAGCTGGGAGAACGCGCGGCGCAGCTCCAGCGCCTGGCCCTCGGGGGTGACCCGCTCGTCGGCGGAGCGGGAGACTCTGGCCAGCAGCGTTTCCGGGTCGCGCGGGTCGCGTAGCTCCCCCTCGAACACGAGACGCTCGGCGGGACGGCCATCCAGCCGTTCCAGGACCGGTGGCCGGGTACCCGGGGTCAACCGGGCCAGGGCGCGCAGGGGGACGATCGAAGCCGGGACAATGACACCGATACTGACGGGGAGCAGCTCCGGGTCCTGCGACTCCGGAGCCCGCACCAGGATCTCCGGCTCGACGCCTTCGATGCGGACTCGTCCGGCACTCTGGTGCTCCAACCCCTGGCGCACCTGCTCCTCGATCACGCCACGGTCTGCACCCAGCACGGCCAGACGGGCTGAATCCCAGGTGAGGAGCAGCGCGGGCTGCGGGTGGTTGCGGTGCGCCGCGACCTCTCTCAAGCCCGTCCCGCCAAGACTCTCCCGCACCCGGCCGGCCAGGGCGGCGGCCCGCTCGGGCGTGGCGGCGGTGGCGATTATCTCCACGCGCCGTCCGGCACGCTCGATCGGCTCCACGAAGGCGCTGGTGCGCGGCTCTACCCAGGCCTCCACGTCCGGCAGGCGGGCGAGGTCGGACTCCAGCGCCTGCCGGGCGCTCGCAGCCTCTTCGGTCGTGTCGAAGGTGAGGACGATGCGGCCGGTCTCCTCCTGGTTCCCGACCTCTTCGGGGAGCTGCATCGCCGTCCAGGTGGCAGTATCGGAGACAGTGCTCGCCGCCCGGCCCGCCGTGCCGGCGACCTTCTCTCCCAACTGCCGCGCGGCCTCCGGGGCGAGGTCTGGAGCAAGGCGATAGCGCACCATCAGCTCCCGCGAAGGGGCGTCCGGCACCAGCTCCCGGGGGAGCACGGCCAGGGCGAGCACGGCCAGCGCGGTCGTGGCAACTCCGGCCAGGACCACGGCCACCGGCCGGGCGAGGGCCCAGTCGAGCATCGCCAGATAGGTGCGGCGGCCGGGGCTCCGTCCCCTGATGTCCTCGGATGGGCCAGACGGAGCATTGTCGGCATTGCCGCTCAGCACCGGCGTCAGGGTCAGGGAGAAGAGCAGCGCCGCGGCCTGGGAGACCACGATGGCGAACGCCTGGACGCCGAAGAAGGCGCGGGCGAGGCCCTTGAGGTAGATCAGGGGGAGGAAGACCACCGCGCTGGTCAGGAAGCTGGCGATCACGGGCAGCACGATCGCGCGGGTACCGGTGACCGCAGGGTTCGGATCTCCGGCTACCCGGGAGGTTTCGATGGACTCCAGCACCACGATGGCGCTGTCCACCAGCATGCCCGCGGCCAGGGCGAGGCCCGCGAGGGAGACCACGTCGAGCGAGGCGCCCGCGAGCTGGAACCCCGCGAAGGAGGTGAGCAGCGAGGCCGGGACCACGACCATCAGCGCGAAGGTCGGACGCCACCGTCCGAGCATCACCCGCAGGGCCACGACCCCGAGCACGACGCCGATCAGGGCCGCGAGCCCGAGGTGCCGGAGCGCGGCGACCACCTCGCCGCTGCGGTCCGCGACCACTTGCGGTGTCGGCCGGGAGCGGCCGGAGCCGCCCCTCCTGGCGAGCTCTCCGACTCTCTCCTTCACTCCCCGGGCCAGGGCCACGGCATTGGCTTCCGGCGCGCGGAAGACCCTGACCAGCACCCCCTCCTTGCCGTCCAGGCGAAAGAAGGTGCCGTCCTCGATCTCCTCCAGGCTCACCCGCGCTACGTCGCCCAGGTAGCTCTCGCCCCGGGGGCCGTGGAGCCGCACGGCGCGCAGGTCGTCCAGGGAGCCGGCCTCCTCCCGCACCAGGAGCGGGCGCACGGCTGAACCGGCGCGGGCACGCCCCGCGGGGATGGAGACGCCCACGGGACGAAGCCGTCCGGACACGTCGGCCGGGGTGAGCCCGCGCGCGGACAGCGCCGCAGCCCCGGGGCGCACCACGGCATGGAGCGGAGTGAGGCCGACCGTCTCGATCCGGCCGGCGCCCTCGATCCGCGCCAGCTCGGGCACGAGGAGCTTGCGGGCGAAGGCGGTGCGCACGGCGCCGGAGGAGCCGCCGAGCACCGCGACCTCTACGATGGGCTCGGGGTCGCCTGTGGCCATCTCGATGGACAGGGTGGCCGCGGCCGGGTCGTCGAGGTCGGCCAGGAGGCGCTCGGCCTCGATGCGCAGCCGGTCGGCGTCGGTCTGCCACTCGCTCTCCACCCGCGCCCGGAGGAAGCCGTCGCCCGTCCAGGTGCGAACCGAGGTCACGCCGGCCAGGGCGGCGAGGCGGCGCTCGACGGGCCGGGTGAGCTGGTCCAGCAGCTCCTCCCGTGCCCGTCCCTCCGCGTTGAGGGAGATCTCCAGGGCCGGCCTCTCCAGCTCCGGCAGCAGCGACACGGGCAGCCGCAGCAGGGAGAAGGTCCCGAGGACGACCAGGGTGACGGCGCCGATCAGCGTCGACACCGGCCGCTCGATGGCGTGGCGGATCACCGGGGAGTCCCCACCGGCTCCGCTTGAACCTCCGCCTTGACTTCCAATACCGCGTCGCCGTGCTCGAGCATTGAGGCGCCGCCCACGACCACCCGCTCGCCTGGGTCGAGCCCGCGTACGATCTCGATCCTCCCCTTCCCCCTGGCGCCGGTCTCCACCGGGCGCCGGAGGGCCGTGAACCCCCTCTTCCGATCGACCACGAAGACCGCGTTGCCGTTCTCGGCCACGACCAGCGCCTCTTCCGGGACGGTCAGGGACTGGCTTCGGAGATCGAGCTGGACGTGCAGCTCTACCCCCTCGCCCGGAGCGGGGAGCCCTTCGGGGTTCACCACCTCGACGATGAGCGGCACCGTCCCCCCGTCCTCGACCATGGGGCTCACCTCCCGGATGACCCCTTCTCCTGAAGGAGATGTCGCCCCAGGAGCGGCAAAGAGCACCTTGAGGCCCGGGTGGAGGCGCGAGCGGTCGGCCGCGGCGGCCCGTCCCTCGACGGTGAGTGAGCCTCCAGCCGCGATGCGGGCGAGGACCACGCCGGGCGTCACCTCCGACTCGGTGGGGATGCGCCGGTCGACGATCAGGCGTCCGCCGGTCGGGGCGCGGAGGCTGAGGAGGCCGGAGCGCTCCTGCGCGGCCTTGAGGCGGCTGCGGGCGAGCTCGGCTTCGGCCTTGAAGGAGGCGAGCACCGCCGCCGCTTCGACCCCGGCGTCGAACGCCCGCTGGTGGCGCGTCAACTCCGAGGAGGTCAGGTCGACCCGCAGGCGGGCTTCGGCGAGCTGGGCTTCGGTATCGTGGCTGGAGATCCGGGCCAGCACCTCGCCCTCCCGCACCTCGGCACCGGTGGCAAGCCCGCCGGCGAAGCGGGCGGGGTAGTGGAGCCGGCCGGACACCGGGATCGCCACCTCCGCCATGCCGGAGGGTTGGACCACCCCGAGCAGCGTCAGGGTGGGCTGAAAGGGCTTCCACTGGACGACCTCGACGCGCACGGGCGAGGCCGGTGGCGCTTCGGGCACGTCGGCGGGAGCCTGCGCGCAGGCGGACAGGGCCAGGAGCAGCAGGATGGCGAGAGTACGCATTTCAGCCTCCGGTCAGGCGATCATCGTCTCCGGCCGCCGGAGCCGGCGCCGGGCGTAGAAGTAGAGAAGGACCGTCGCGGCTCCCAGCACCGCGACGCTGACGAGCCAATGGATCAGCGCGTCCTCGCGGGGGAAGAGGCTCTGGTGGATCCCGAAGTGGCGGTCGGGAACCGGGTTGTGGAAGAACCAGCGGGAGAGCAGGCCCACGGTGGCGATCGAGGCGAGCCAGACCCCTCCGGCCGTCTTGAGGCGCACGGCCCAGAACAGGGCCAGCGCTCCGAGGAAGAAGCTCACCACCAGCACCTGCCCCAGGCACGAGAGGATTGGGAACCAGCGGTCCTCCTTGAGCCAGGTGAGCAGGATCAGCGCCGCGCCCTGGAGCGCGAGCAGCAGGCTCACGGCTCCGGCCCGGCGCAGGAAGTAGCGCTCCACCTGAGGAGCCGACAGCGCCAGGTCCAGGCAGCCGGCGCGGCGCTCCACCTCGACCAGGCCGGCCAGGGCGGGCAGGCCCAGGATCAGGAAGGGGACGAGGACCACCTGGAGATAGATCGCCTGGGGCTCATCCCCGGATTCCAGCAGCATGGCGAGGATGGTCCAGCCCACCACCACGACGTCCGCGACCGCGAACAGCGCGAGACGGCGGCCGAGGAGGAGGTCGAGGCTCATCCGGAGCCCCTGGAGGAATCGAAGCCCATGCCTCACAGCCCACCCCCTTCGAAGTAGACCCGGTCAGGCGTGCCGGCTTTGCGTACCAGGCGGTGGCACTGCGCGTCCGGATCGAGGATCACGCCTTGCGGCCGGTGCCGGGTCGAGATCTCGAACGGCGCGGTTTCGCCGGTATCGGCGCGCACGATCGTGGACTCGGGCCCGAGCTCCGTGTTGAGCACCACCTTGCAGATCGCCTCGCCCGTGCCCTTGTTGGCCATCTTCCCGGTCACCCGCCAGCCGTCCCCGGCGCGGAGGAAGCGGACCCCTTCCAGGGTGGGCTCCGGCAGATGCCCGGCCACGATGTAGTCCTGGATCAGCCGGTCCACCGGGTGGGGGCTGTGCCGGACCAGCAGCTCGAACAGCTCCGTGGCCGATCCGGGTCCGCGCGCCGGATCCTCCCCCCGGGCGAGAAACTCTTCCACGGCGGCCTTGAGCGGCTCGGCGCCCATGCGGGTCTCCAGGGCCGAGATCAGGGCCGGGAACCGGTAGTGCCAGTAGACAGACCAGATCTCCTGGCCGAACGCCGAAACCCGCACCGCCTCGTCGTCTTCGAAGGCGAGGGGGCCGATCACGGCTCCGTTCCGCGGCCCGAGGCCGAGCCTCGCCATCGCCATGGCGCGGAAGAAGTGATGGAAGAAGCGGCTGTGCTCGGGCGCGATGCGGCGCCGGCCCGCGAGGCGTGCCGAGAGGATCTCGGACACGAGGCGCTCCGGCTGAAGGCTCTCCAGGCGCAGCAGATCGAGCTCGTCCAGGAACACCAGGTTGCCGTTCACGGTCAGGGTGGCCGCGCCCGGCTCGCGGTAGCGCCACATGGAGGCGTTCTCCCGGTCGGGCCACTCGATCACGGTCAGGCTGCCCAGGCGGCCGATGCCGGGCCAGGCCTCCTCGAGCAGGCCGGGGCTGCGGGCCAGGAAGCCCAGGTGGAGCTCCGCGGTCTTCTCGTGGGCCGGGAACACCGCCACGGTCATCGCCGATGTCTTCCCGGCAAGGATCTTCTGGCGTCCGCCCACCACGCCGAAGTTGGCCAGGGGCATCCGGCATCGGCTGGCGAGGCGTGTTCCGGTCTCTGAGGCCTGCCCGATCCCGCCACAGGTGTCGGCCAGGAAGATGCCGGGCGGAGCCGACAGCGACAGCTCCATCCGGGCCGGCGGGGAGATGACCTCGCGATCGTGCCAGGCGCCGTAGCGGGGCACGGGGAGGAGGTCGCCGCCCAGGAGCCGCAGGCGGTAGCCCGAGATGACCGGCTCGCGGTACGAGCTGGCGAAGACGAGCTGGTCGCGGCTGAACAGCGCGTCGGAGTGCCGGGCATAGCTGCGGTCGAAGCTGCTTCCCGGCTGGAGGGGGAAGACCACGGAGGCCGGCTCGCCCGCGAGGCGGAAGCGCAGCGTCCGGCGTCCACCGGGAGCGATCGGCGGCTCGAGGTCCAGGTCCAGCCGGCCCCAGCCCCGGGCCAGGGCGATTCGTCCGGAGTCGGCCGTCACCTCGGCCTTCAGGTGGGGGTTGATCTGGAAGGACAGGTGCCCCTCGGGCTGGCTCCCCTGGTTGACCAGCTCTCCCGTCACCTGGATGGCGATCCCCGAGCCCGGACCGATCCGCCCCTCGACGCGCCAGAGCCCGGGCACCACCGTGGGCGCTGTGATGGAGGGCGAGGGCATGGTCTGCTCGCCGTAGCGCGCACCCGCCAGCTCTTCGTAGCGGCCGGCGCGGACGATCAGCACCGCGAAGAGCGCCACGGCGGCCAGGAGGCTGAGGGCCAGGACGATCCGGTCGGCGGGCGCCGGGGCGGGGTCGGGCGTGTAGCGCTCGCGCAGCCGGCCCCAGGTCTTGAGGAAGCCGCGGAACGGATGGCCGGGCCGCACCCACCGGGGCCGGACGTCCGGCCGCGTGCGCCGGAGATAGCGGGTCGCGACCCCCAGGGCCAGCACGACCATGGCGGCGAGCAGGGCTCCATTCGGGAGGCTCTGCTCCGCCAGGATCCGGAGGTCGTAGCCGGACTCGCTGGCGGGCAGCGGGTAGCCCCAGCCCCAGAAGTTGCGCTCCCGGAAGGCCCCGGCCGCCTGGCCGGCCGTCCACGTGGCCTGTCCGAAGCCCGCCCAGCTCAAGGGGGCGCCGAACCGGATGCCGAAGAAGTACAGGGCCTGGTTGAGCAGGGGAGTCGCCAGCCCGAGCAGGGCCAGGAGCGGCAGCGCATTAAGCGGGCCGCCGCCGATCGTGCCCACCGCGATCCCCAGGGCCGACATGGCCATGGAGAGAGGGGCCACGTGGAGAAGCCAGGGGCCGGCGAAGACCCAGGGATCGACGGGAACGGCGCCGTCCGCCAGGGCGACCCCGGCTGCGGCGAGGAAGGGGAGGACGCTCAGGGGCAGGAGCAGAACCTGGATCGCGAGCCAGCGGCGCAGCAGGTAGCCCGCGTTGGAGACCTCGCACAGGGTCACGGTGGTCCAGGCGCCCTCGCCCTGCTCGCGGGTGATGCCGTCCATGGCCAGCAGGAAGGCGAAGGCCGCGGTCAGCAGCGGCACCACGTTGGCCACCTCGGAGGCGTAGCTGGCGCTGCCGACGAAGTAGGAGAGGCGGGTACGCTGGAGATGGATCAGGACGGCGGGGAGCACGCCCGCGAGCAGGTAAAGGCCCGCGGTCGCGCGGAAGCGGAGCGAGCGCCCCTGGGTGCGCAGCTCGTGCGCGACGAACGCCGCGGCCAGCCTCAAACCGCGTCCCTCCCGTGAAGAGCCAGGAATGCGGCATAGGCCTCTTCCAGCCCGGTCTCGCGCGGTTGGGCACCGGGCACCGGCGTCTCGGAGTAGACGATCCGCTCCACGTCGCCCTGCCGGTCGGAGCGGTAGCTGACGTCCAGCGAGCCCGGGGGCAGCGGCTCGTTGGCCGGCATCCGCCAGAGCCGTCCGTCGGCCCGCCGCAGCAGCTCCGTGGGGGTGTCGTCGAAGAGCAGGCGTCCGCGGGCGATCACGGCCAGGCGGGGACAGGTCGCCTCCACATCCTCCACGATGTGGGTGGAGAGGAGCACGGCCGTGCTCTCGGCCACGTCGCTGATCAGCCCGCGGAAGCGGATCCGCTCCTCGGGATCGAGGCCGGCCGTGGGCTCGTCGACGACCAGCAGCCGGGGCGAGTGGATCAGGGCCTGGGCGATCCCGAGCCTGCGCTGCATACCGCCTGAATAGGTCCCGGCGGGCCGCCGCGCCGCGTCGGAAAGGCCCACGCCCGCGAGCAGCTCGCGCACCTTGGAGCGCAGCGCGTCCCGGCCGAGGTCCAGGCGCCGCAGCCGCG
>JANOCF010000816.1:0-3281 GCA_031412055.1 Holophagales bacterium
CAGCTCGGCAGCGGCTTTCATGCCCTGGAGGACGCCGAAGGCCGTCACCGGCGAGGGGTCGCCGCCGCCGCCGTGGGAGGGGGAGACGCCGGTCACCCAGCGGGTCTCGGTGAGGATGATCTCCATATCCTCCATGCTGGAGCCGACGTCCTCGGCGGTGATGTAGAGGCCGTTCAGCGACTCTACATACTGCGCGAAGCTGCGGAACAGGGCCTCGCTTTTGTCCTTCTTGGGGTCGCCGAGGATGACGGCCTTGCCGCCGCCGAGGTTGAGGCCGGCGGCGGCGGCCTTGTAGGTCATGCCGCGGGAGAGGCGCAGGACATCGGTGAGCGCCTCGTCCATGTTTCTGTAGGGCCACATGCGGACTCCACCGAGCCCGGGACCCAGAATGGTCGAATGGACGGCGATGATGGCCTGCAGGCCCGACTCGGGGTCTGAGCAGAAGAGTACCCGCTCGTGTCCCATCTCCGCCATCTGCTGGAACAGTTCCATCTCACTCCCTTTCTAGTGGGGAAGACCGGTACGGACGTCGCGAATCATGGGGGGAGGCTCGCGAAGCCGCGCAAGTGTACTCGAAGGGTTTACGACCGTGGAACCCCGGCCACCGGAGGAGGCGTACCGGCGGGGCCTCCGCCCAGCTCGGTGACGAGCATCGCCGCCAGGATCAGGAGCCCGCCGAGCGCCAGCGCCGCGGTCCAGGGCTCCACCCCGAGGAAAACCGAGAACGCCGAGGCGATCACCGGCTCCAGGGTGAGGATGACCCCGGCCTCGATGGCCGAGAGGTGGCGCTGGGCATAGAGCTGGGCCACGAAGGCGGCCGCGGTGGCGAAGACGCCCAGGACGATCACCGCCGTCAAGGTCTGGCCGCCGAGCTCCCGCACGGCAGGAGGGTCGAGGACGAGCGACGGCAGGGCGAGGGCCGCAACCACCCCGAACTGGACGACGGCGAGCGGACCCATGGCGTTGCGCCGCGTCGCCCCCTCGAGGACGATCACGTAGACCGCGAACACCACCGCGCAGACGATCGTCAGGGCGTCGCCCCGGCTGAACTCCCCGCCCGAGGCCTCGGGCCGGTAGAGCACCCACAGGCCGGCCGCAGCCAGGGCCGAGCCCGCGGCCGGTCCCCAGCGCAGGGGGCGGCCCAGGAACAGGCCGATCACCGGCACCAGGATCACGGACAGGCCGGTGAGGAAGGCCGCCCGCGACGGGGTGGTCCAGAGCAGCCCGGCCGTCTGCAGGGCGAACCCGGCGAACAGCAGGACGCCGATGACCACGCCGTCGCGCCGGGTATTTTTCGTCCAGGCTCCGCGCGCCAGGGGCAGCAGGAGCAGGGTGGCGAGGGCGAACCGGTAGGCGATCAGGTGGAAGACCGGCACCTCTTCGAGCGCCCGCTGGACGACCGTGAAGCTGAGAGCCCAGACCACGGTGGCGCCGAGCAGGGCGAGCCTTGCGAGGAGCTTCGGCCTCGGCCTCAGAGCGACTCCAGCGCCTCCAGGACCTGCTCGTCGTGGCCGTCGACGCTCACCTTGTGCCAGGTCTTCGCGACCTTGCCCTCGCGGTCGATCAGGAAGGTCGAGCGCTGGATGCCGATGGACTTGCGGCCCATGAAGTTCTTCTCCCGCCAGGCGCCGTAGGCCTCGGCCACCGTGTGGCCGGTGTCGGCGAGCAGGGGGAAGTTGAGGCTGTACTTGTCGCGGAACCGGCCGTGGCTGGACACGTCGTCCGGGGAGACGCCGAGGACGACGGCGCCCTTGTCCTGGAGGTCCTGGCGGCGGTCGCGGAAGGCGCAGGCCTCCTTGGTGCAGCCCGGCGTGTCGTCCTGGGGGTAGAAGAAGAGGACGACGGGCTTGCCCCGCAGGCCGGAGAGCTTGACCTCGCAGCCGTCGTCGGCCTTGAGGGTGAAGTCGGGCGCGGTATCGCCCTCGCGAATCCAATCGGTCATGGGTGTTCCCTCCGGAGGTGAAATGTCGGTGGCAGCCGGAACCGGCCGCGGGGCGGGAGTCTATCTCAGCGCAGGCGCAGGTGGTAGGTCTCGGCGTCCCAGAGCCGGAAGGGCTGGCCGCCGGCCACGACGAGGTCGAAGCCGAAGGTCCCCGCGAGGCGCTCGACCTCGCGGAGATCGGCCGTCCGGCTGGCGCGGTAGGAGTAGTTGAGGAGGACGAAGTCGCCGCCCTGGCGGAGCACGCGCTCGACCTCCGCGAAGTGGAACATCACGAGGTCGGTCCCTCCCTGGTAGATGTAGGGGAAGGAGTCGACGGCCAGGACGAGGTCGAGACTGCGGTCGGCGAACCCGTCGAGGTCCTTGCCCGAGCTGCGGGAGAGATGGACGTTGGGCAGATGGGCGCAGCGGCGCCTGGCGGCGGCGATCATCCCGGAGGAGATGTCGACGCCGTGGATCTCTTTGAGCCGGGGGGCCACGGCGGCGAGGACACGCCCGATGCCGCAGCCGATCTCCAGGGCGGCGCGATCGGCGCCGAGGATCTGCCAGCCCTCGAAAAGGTCGACGATCTCGCGCGTACAGGCGTCCAGGATGGAGGCTTCGCCCAGGCAGTAGGCGGCGACGCTGGCCTCCTCGTTGAGCTCCACGGCCTGGTCGAAGAAGCTCCGGCACTCGGCGATGGCTTTCCTGAAGGGGAGCCGCGGGCCGTTGAGGTCGGGGTGCTCGTGGAGGATGGTCATGGCGTCCTCGCAGCCCATCCGGTGCTCGCGCAGCAGGCGCGCAATGTCCTCCAGGGGGCCGAGAGGGGAGCCGTCCCTGGACTTTTTGAGCACCGAGCCGAGGAGCTCTTCGACCTCCTCGACACTATCCATCCCGAGCAGCAGCCGGGCGAGCGTGATCGGGGGCGACGCCTCGCCGGTCAGGCACTCTTCGAGGGTCTCGCGGATGCCCTCCTCCTGGATCCGGGCGAGGCGGGCGGCGAGCTTGGGGTCAATCCGGGGTGGTGGCGTCACGGGGGGATCTTACTCCGTCATCCTTTGTTGCGAACTTCGGCCCGGCCGTTGCGAACAGGGCGCGATACGCAACGGCTGACCGGTTTTTCGCAACGGCCAACCCTCCAGCCGTTGCGAACTTCCCTCGCGCACGCGCCGCCGCCGGGTTTTTCGCAACGGCCGACGCTCCAGCCGTTGCGAAAAACTCTCCAGCCGTTGCGAACCAGGGGTTGTTTGTTGCTAACAGCAGGCCGACTGTTGCGATTGAGGCTCCGGCGCCGCCCGCCGAGCCGCTGTTTGTTGCGAACAACTGCCGGTTCGCAACGTACAACTCGTCCGCCGGAGCTGAC
>JANOCF010000817.1:0-1794 GCA_031412055.1 Holophagales bacterium
GGCCGCTGGCGAACACCCAGAAGCGGTCGAAGGTGTCGCAGGCATCGATGACCTTGACCACCAGCTCCGGATTTTCCGCGCCGAAGAACCAGAAACGGCCCGAGTCCTCGCCCAGGCTCACGGCATTTCCCATTCCCGCGGCATCGGCAGTCGCCCAACGGGCTTCTACCTTGAACCGGCCGCCGCCGAGACACAGAGTTTTCGGGCCGGGGGTGCAGACTCCACCCGCCTGCGCCGCGGGTCTCAGGGCGTCATAGAAGACGTGCTCGCCCAGCGCCCGGCCGCTGGCCAGCCCCTCCCGATTGTCGAACTGCCAGTGGATGCCGCCGTAGATCCGGCTCTGCCCGGCCTCTTCGGCCGCCTCCGACAGGCTGTCGAACGAGCGCGTCACTCCCGACAGCCCATCCGAAGTCGTGCTGAAGGCGATCTGATCCGTGCCGAAGAACAGGGCGATGACACGGGATGCCGCGCTGCTGAAGGTGCTGTGGCCGGAGGTGTAGGACGGGAAGGGCGGTGTGGGGATCAGCGGTTCCCAGGTCGGGTCGGCTGCCGTCTCGGGATTGCCGTCCTGGTCCGCGTGCTGAATGCCGGTGATCGGCCGCCAGTTGCTGTAGCGGTACTTGATGTCCCAGGCCACGATGCCCGCGTCGGCCACCGCGATTCCCAGCAGGGCGAAGAGCCGGGCGTTCTCGAGCAGGGAGAGCCCCCGGTCGCGGGAGATGCCCTGGGCGATCACCATCCAGTGGCCGGGCGGCGTGGCCGTGCCCGGGCCGTCGGCCCAGAAGAGCGCGATCTGGGTCTGCTCCGCCGTGCGGGCGGAAGAGTCCTTGCGGCCGAGCCGCCGGACCTCGCGGAAGGCGGCGAGGTACTCCTTGCTGGTCGTCGGCGGCGGAGCGTCGGCCCGGAACTGCCCGCCATGCGTCATCGACCAGGGAGTCACGTAGGGCCAGTTGGGCAGCAGGGGAGGGGTGGCGTTCGTCCACCAGCCGCCACCGATGGGCGCCTCGTACGGCATGGTTTCACCGGCGCGGTCCGTCTGGCGAAGAGCAACGATCGCGTCCGCCACGTGCCGGCCCCAGGCGATGCCCTGGGTCTCGGCCGTCCCGTCGGGGATCGCGGCGAGCGATGCCGTCCGTTTCGCGTCGAACGTGGCCGCCTGGTTGGGGAAGAGGGCCACGAGTGTCCGGTAGGCCGCTTCGACGGCCGCCGCCTCGGCTGAGGCTCCCGCCGGCGCGGTCTCGTTTACGTGGTAGCGCTCATAACCCTTCTGGATGCCAACCACCGCATCGTAGACCGCGACCTGGACCACCGCCATGGCCCGGCTGGCGCGCGGTGGCGCGGTCCTGTCCACCCGGATGGCATCCAGAAGAACGCTGTTCCAATCGAGAACGACATCGGCCCGGGCTGCGCCCGCGGCGACGGATAGAAGAAGACACCACGTTGCCAACACCTTCCTGCCTGTCATCGCTCCCCCTTTTGTTGAGTCGTGCCGCGCAATCGCGGCCGAAGACTGCCTGCCATTCGATGGGTGACAAGAGTCTACGCGGAGGCGCCTGACATTTTCAAACCCGGTTCTCGGAGGCGATGGGCATCACTGCTGAGGAGCGATTCGTTTCAGCTCTTCCTTAGAAATCAAAGAAGTCGAAGAAATCGAAGATGGACCAATCGATGTCTGGGAACTCGAGCCACGAGAGGTCGATGTCGAAGTCCAACCAGGAAAGCTCGTTTCCATTGCTCACGGATGAAAGCATGTCGAGCTTCATGGAAACGTAGAGACGTGGGGCCTACCGAGCG
>JANOCF010000818.1:0-16603 GCA_031412055.1 Holophagales bacterium
GGCGCTCCCAGTAAAAAAGGCTGCCACGTTGCCGCGGCAGCCTCAATGCGAGCATCGAATGAATTTCAGAGCTGCCTAGACGGCAAGACCACCCTGCTGTCGATCCTGGGCCTGCTCGACACGCCCACGGACGGCAAGTACGTCCTCAACACCAAGGAGGTCTCCGACCTCTCCTTCTCCGAGCGGGCGCGCATCCGCAACCAGGAGATCGGCTTCATCTTCCAGGCGTTCAACCTGATCGGCGACCTCACGGTCTACGAGAACGTCGAGCTGCCGCTGACCTACCGCGGCATGCCCGCCAAGGAGCGCAAGGAGCGCGTGCAGGAGGCCCTGGAGCGGGTCGGCATGTCGCACCGCATGAAGCACTACCCGTCGCAGCTCTCCGGCGGTCAGCAGCAGCGCGTGGCCGTGGCCCGCGCCGTGGTCGGCAAGCCGTCCATCCTGCTCGCCGACGAGCCCACCGGCAACCTCGACTCCCGCAACAGCGAGTCGGTCATGGAGCTGCTCGAGGAGCTGCACAAGGAAGGGGCGACGATCTGCATGGTCACCCACGACCCGCGCTTCGCCCGCTACGCCGACCGCTCCATCCATCTCTTCGACGGCCGCGTCGTCGAGGAGGAGCAGGGCGCGCAACGCCAGGGCGAGCAGAAGGAGATGGAGCAGAGAGGCTTCGCCGTCTAGGCAGCTCTGAAATTCATTTGATGCTCGCATGAGGCTGCCACGGCAACGTGGCAGCCTTTTACTGGGAGCTTCGCGGCTCCGTGTAGAGTTGTCCCCGATGACCTCACCCGCCGTCTCCCCCGAAGGTCCCCGACCCCGCGTCCTCATCGCCGACGACCAGCGCGAGATCCGGGAGGCGCTACGCCTGCTCCTCAAAGGGGAAGGCTACGACACCGAGACCGCGGCCTCCCCCGCCGAGGTCATCCAGGCCGTCAGCACCCGCGAGCTCGACTGCGTCCTGATGGACCTCAACTACACCCGCGACACCACTTCCGGCAAGGAAGGTCTCGACCTCCTCGCCCGCCTGCGCTCGATCGACGCGGCACTCCCCGTGGTGGTCATCACCGCCTGGGCGAGCGTCAGCCTGGCGGTCGAAGTCATGCGCCAGGGCGCCCGCGACTTCGTGGAGAAGCCCTGGGACAACGCCCGCATCCTCTCCATCCTCCGCACCCAGGTGGAGCTCGGCCGCGCCCTGCGGCGAGGCGAGCGCCTGGAGGCCGAGAACGAGATCCTCCGCGACCGCGACAACCGGGAGAATGGCCACCCCAACCTGGTCGCGCAGTCGCCGGAGATGCGGCCCGTCATCGAGCTGATCGAGCGCGTCGGCCCTTCGGAGGCCAACGTCCTCATCACCGGCGAGAACGGCACCGGCAAGGGAGTCGTGGCCCGCGCAATCCACGCGGTGTCCCCGCGCGCCACCCGTCCCCTGGTGACGGTCAACACCGGCGGGCTCTCGGAGACGGTCTTCGAGAGCGAGCTGTTCGGGCACGTCCGCGGCGCCTTTACCGACGCCAAGGCCGACCGCGTCGGCCGCTTCGAGCTGGCGGACGGCGGCACCCTTTTCCTCGACGAGATCGCCAACATCACGCTCGCCCAGCAGGCCAAGCTCCTGCGCGTGCTGGAGACCGGCGAATTCGAGCGCGTGGGCTCGTCCAGGACCCGTCGCTCCGACGTGCGCATCCTCTCGGCCACCAACGCCAGCCTCCGGGAGGAGATCGCGGCCGGCCGCTTCCGGCAGGACCTCCTCTTCCGCCTCAACACGGTCGAGATCCGGATCCCGCCTCTGCGCTCCCGCAAGGCCGACACGGTCCCCCTGGCCGAGCACTTCCTCGCGCAGCACGTCCGCCGCTACCGCAAGGCGGTCCGGGGCTTCGACGAAGGGGCGCTCGCGGCGCTCTTGGCTCACCCGTGGCCGGGCAACGTGCGCGAGCTGGACCACGCAGTCGAGCGGGGAGTCCTGATGGCGTCGGGCACCGCCGGCGACCGGGTCCGGGCGCGCGACCTGGGGCTTCAGCCCGCGGCGCTCCCCGCCGCCACGTCGCTGGAGGAGATGCCGCTCGAAGACGTGGAGCGGGTGCTGATCCAGAAGGCGCTCGCCCGCTACGGCAACGTCAGCCAGACCGCCCATGCCCTGGGCCTCTCCAGAAGCGCCCTCTACCGGCGCCTGGAGAAGCATGGGCTCTGAAGCCGCCGCGCGCCGGGCCGTCGCCCTTCTCCGCCGGGTCGGCCTGCCCTCCTTCGAGATCCGCATCCTGCTGCTCGGCCTGGCCATCGGCCTGCCGGGGACCGCGGCCGCCCTGATCCTGTTGTGGACCGGCTCTTACAGCGAGCGGGTGCAGTGGGTGGTCACCATCGTCCTTTCCATCGTCTGGTGGATCCTGGCCGTGAACCTGCGCGAGGCCGTGGTCCGCCCGCTTCAGACCCTGTCGAACCTGCTTCAGGCGGTGCGCCAGGGCGACTTCTCGCAGCGCGCGCGCCTCCCCCGCGAGACCTCCGACGCCGAGTCGCTGGACGCGCTGGGCCAGGTGATGCTGGAGGTCAACGCCATCGGCGAGACCCTGAGGGAGCAGCGCCTGGGCGCGGTGGAGGCGACGGCGCTGCTCCACCGGGTGATGGACGAGGTGGACGTGGCGATCTTCGCCTTCGACCACCAGGCGCGGCTGCAGCTCGTCAACCGCGCGGGGGAGCGCCTGCTGGCCGAGACCGCCGACCGCCTCCTGGGCCGCGGAGCCGAGGAGCTGGGTCTCGCGGACGTGCTCGCGGGGGCCGCGGGAATCGGCCGCCGGATCGTGGCGAAGACCTTTCCCGGCGGCCCGGGACGCTGGGAGGTCCGGCGCAGCGCCTTCCGGGAGAGCGGCCTGCCGCACGCGCTGCTGGTCATCTCGGACCTGACAGAGACGCTGCGCGAGGAGGAGCGCCAGGCCTGGAAGCGCCTGCTTCGGGTGCTCGGCCACGAGTTAAACAACTCGCTGGCGCCGATCCGCTCCATGGCCTCGACGCTCGCCGCCCTGCTCGCCCGCCGCCCCCGGCCCGGCGACTGGGAGGAGGACACGCGGAGCGGCCTGGAGATCATCGGCAACCGCTCCGAGGCGTTGAGCCGCTTCATGGCCGCCTACGCGCGGCTGGCCCGCCTGCCCCGCCCGAACCTGGCCCCGGTGGAGCTTTCCGGCCTGATCCGCCGGGTCGCCGCCCTGGACAGCCGCCTGCCTGTGTACGTAGAGAAGGGTCTGGCCGTCACGCTCCAGGGCGACGCGGACCAGCTCGAGCAGCTGCTGATCAACCTGGTACGCAACGCGGTGGATGCTTCGCTGGAGACGCGGGGCGGAGTGGGCATCGGCTGGCGGTCGACGGGCACCCACGTCGAGGTGCGCATCGAGGACGAGGGGCCGGGTATCGCCAACCCCGACAACCTGTTCGTCCCCTTCTACACCACCAAGCCGGAGGGCTCCGGCATCGGCCTGGCTCTCTCCAGGCAGATCGCCGAAGCCCACGGCGGAACGCTCACGCTGGAAAACCGCCGGCCAGGCCCCGGCTGCGAGGCCCTGCTGCGGCTGCCGCTCAAAGAGTGAGCCTACTTCCCAAGTCCTACTTGATGAAGGTCAGCATCTCCTTGGCGGTGGCGGCGTCGGGGTCGTTCGGTGCCAGCGCCAGGAACTTCTGCAGGTGCTCCTTGGCCTTGGCGCCGTTGGAGCTGGCGTAGGCCAGCCCCAGCATGAAGTGGGCCTTGGCGTGCTTCGGGTCGGCCGTCACGGCCTGCGCGAGGGTCTGGATGGCGCCTTCCGGGTTGCCCGCGTTGTACTGCGCCACGCCCTGCTTGAAGAGCTCGTCGGGGTTCTGCGAGGCCTGGACCGACTTCATGGCCTCCAGCGCGGCCTTGGCTCCCGCCTTGTCGCCCACGGCGTTGAGCGCCTCGTAGCGAATCGTGAGCGCCTCGATGTTCTGCGGCGTGCGGGCGAGGAGCTTCTCCATGACCTCGGCGGCCTGCTTGAAATCCTTCTTCACGATCAGGACCTGGCCGAGCGCGGTGTAGGCCTGGTCGAGGGTCGGGTCGATCTCGATCGCCTGCTTCAGGTGGGCGACGGCCGCGTCGCGGTCGCCGGCACGGGAGGACTCGGCTCCCAGGTTGTAGATGCGGATGGCCGTGTCGCGGCTCTTGTCCACGGCGGCCAGGGCCTGCAGGGCCTGGCCGGTCTTCTCCTTGTCGCCCAGAGCCTTGGCCGCGTCGTAGCGCACGCGCAGGCCGCGGACGTTGCCGGGCTCCAGCTCGAGGTACCGCTCCGCCGCCGCCAGGGCCTCGGCGTTCTTGCCCAGTTCGGCATAGACCTCGGCCAGGGCGCCATAGGCGGGGGCGAGCGCCGGATCGACCTTCACGGCGGCCTCGAACTTCGCGGCGGCGCTGTTCAGGTCGCCCCCCTTGAGCGCGATCACCCCCTCGTTGAACGCGGCGATCGCCTCGTTCTTGCCTTCGAGCGCCTTGATTTCGTCGGCGCTCGGACCGGTGGGCTCGGGGGCGGCCTGCTGGGCCGTCAGGGTGTAGTCGAGGCGGAGGGTGTCGCCGGGCTTGGGCTTGATCGTCTCCTCAAAGGGAGAGAAGCCCTCGAGCTCCATGCGGAGGAGGTACTCCTTGGTGGCGTCCAGCACCAGCAGCGAGAACTTGCCCTGGGCGTCGGTCTTCCTCTCCAGCTTGTAGTCCGAGCCCGGAAGGGTGAGGGAGACCTTGAGGTTCGGAATGGGCTTGCCGTTCTGGTCGACCACTGTGCCGAGGACGCGCCCCTCGCCCACGGCATGGGCGGAAGCGGCCAGGGCCAGGGTCGCGAGAAGCGCGACGGAGAGCGCGCGAAGATTGCGAATCATGGTGGACTCCTGTCGTTTTGCGCGAGCTCGCGCAGGTCAGCCCGGAGATTGTACCGCGTGCTCCCCTACCAGGAGCCACTCCCGCGTCAAGGCCACCCAGCCGCGGGAGTCGCCCACGACCCGGAGGAGCCGGTTGCCCTCGCCGCACTCCTCTTGAAAGGCCCCGGTACGGCGGACCAGCAGCGTCGTCTCTTCCTCGCCTCCGGGCTCTCCTCCGAGACCCACCGCCTCGGTCCCCCAGAAGAACCAGCCCCGGAACGGACCGGCACGCTTCGGCCAGGGACCCGGGAAGGCAAGTTCCTCTCCGCCGGACACCCAGCGGTCTCCCGGGTTGAGCCGGAAGGCTTCGCCGGAGCCCGGGAGCAGCGCCCAGATGCGCCCGCTCCAATCGGTCTCCAGGTCGACGGCGGGGCACGCTCCATCCCGGGATGGGAGACCGTTCGCAAGGACCTTGCCCGAGAGATCCAACCGCCAGACCGAGGCGCCCGCGCAGGCCGTGGGGACGACGTAGACACCGTCCCATCGGGCCACGAGATCCCGGAACCCGCCTTCCTTCGCCTGCGCGACCGGCACCGGCCGGACCCGCCCGATTGGAGGCTTGTGCCACAGCCGGTTTGCGGAGGACGAGGCGATCCAGATCGAGCCGTCCCGCGGGCTGACCGACACGGTCTCCCAGGGGACGCCCTTGACGCCGTAGAACATCTCGGTCTCGTCCAGGGTATCGAACTCTCCTCCCCCGGGCTTGATCTCCTGGCGCGGCATGCCGACCAGGACGGTCTCGAAAAGGATCCAGACCGTATTCCGGGTCAGGGCCACGTCCCGGGGAACGCTTCCCTCGGGAAGCCCCAGGTCCGCCAGGAGGACCTTGCGTACGGGCACGTCGCACACCAGCCGGGATTGAGGGATCGACGGCGGACCGGCCGGGACGGGCGGCGTCTCGACGACCGGAGCGGCCGGGGGAGGAGTCTCCTGGACGGGAGCCGGACGCATAACGGCGCATCCGGTCAGAAGGATTGCGAGCAGGGGGGCGATCTTCTTCATGAACCTCCGGAGGAGAGCCGGCGAGCGGGCTCCGCGAGCGAATCCCAGAGGCGCCGTGCCTCCTGGACAGTCTGTAGATGGATCTCTACCGTCTCCCGCACGTCGGCGCCGTAGCCGCCGGCCATGGCAACCGCCACGGGGAGGCCGGAGCGGCGGCAGCGCTCGAACACCATCCTGTCGCGCGCGAGGAGCCCGGCGCGGGTGACCTTCAGGCGCCCCAGGCGGTCGCGCTCGTGGGGATCCGCCCCCGAGACGTAGATCGCCAGGTCCGCGCCGGCCCCGCCGTGATGGCCCAGGGCCTGGTCGAGCCCCGCTTCCAGGGCGGCCAGGTAGCCGTCGTCGCCGGTGCCGTCCTCCAGCTCGATGTCGAGGTCGCTGCGCTGCTTGCGGAACGGGAAGTTGCGGCGGCCGTGGAGGGAAAAGGTGAAGACGGTCGGGTCGCCGCGGAAGATGGCCGCGGTGCCGTTGCCCTGGTGGACGTCGCAGTCCAGGACCACCACCCGCGCCGCCCGTCCCTCGGCCTGCATGGCGCGGGCGGCGATGGCGGCGTCGTTGAGGACGCAGTAGCCCTCGCCATGATCCGCAAAGGCGTGATGGGTGCCGCCGGCGAGGTTGACCGCCACGCCGCTGGCGAACGCTTCGCGGCAGGCCGCCATGGTTCCGCCGGCCGAGCGGCGGGAGCGCTCCACCATGTTCAAGGACCAGGGGAAGCCGATGCGGCGCAACTCGGCGCGGTCCAGATCCCCGGTTGCCAAGCGGCGCAGGTAGCCGGGCTCATGAACGCGCAGGATCTGCTCGTCGGTGGCGGCCTCGGGCTCAAAGAGGTCCTCGGGATCGACGGCGCCGCTCTCCAGGACGCGCTCGCGGAGCAGACGGTACTTCTCCATGGGGAAGCGGTGCCCCTCGGGGAGGGACAGGACGAAGTGATCGCAGTAGAACGCCTTCAAGTGTCTTCCAGGGGCAGGGAGCGTGGCTCCGCGCCCATTGTAGAAGCAAGGGCAGCCGTTGCCCTAGCGAGGGCAGCCGTCGCCCGCGTCCCGGGGGGGGTGGTCATCTCCAGCGGGGACGAAGCCATCCCCGTTGGGGAAGTGGTCATCCCCAGCAGGGACGGAGCCATCCCCATTGGAGAAATGGTCATCCCCAGCGGAGACGGAGCCATCCCCGTTGGGGAAGTGGTCATCCCCAGCGGGGACGGAGCCATCCCCATTGGGGAAGTGGTCATCCCCGCCGGGGAAAGGGTCATCCCATCAGGGACGGAGGGCTTCCCCACCGGGGATGAGCCCGTCCCCTGCGGGGGAACGCCACCGCTCATGCCGCCGGATGCTGCGCCGCCGCCCGGTGGATCTCCACGTACTGCGCCAGTCCCAGCTCTTCCCCCCGCACCTTCTCCGGCAGCCCCACGCCTGCGAGCACGGCCTCGGCGCGTTCCCGGCCCCAGCCAGAAGCCAGGGCGTTGCGCAGCGTCTTGCGGCGCTGGTTGAAGGCCAGGCGGATCAGGGCGATCAGGTCCGGCATCTCTGCGGGAGGAAGCGGCGGCGGCCGGAGCTCGAAGCCCACGAAGCCGCCTTCGACCTTGGGCGGCGGACGGAAGCTTCCCCGGCGCACCCGGCCCAGCAAACGGGCCTGCGCATAGGCCGCAACCAGCAGGCTCAGCGAGCCGTAGGCGTCGTCTCCCGGGCGGGCCACCAGCCGGTCGGCCACCTCCTTCTGGACGAGGAAGGCGGCCCGGGGCACCCGGTCGTGGTGCGGAAGCATCCGTTCGATGATCACGGTCGCGACGTTGTAGGGCAGGTTGCCCGCAGCCAGCGTGGGCGCGGGCAGACGGCTCCACCGGATCTCCAGAGCGTCCTCGACGACTAAAGAGAGGCCCGGGTCGGGCAACCGGCGGCGCAGCTCCGCGGCCCACTCCATGTCCAGCTCCCAGCCCCACACCCGGGCACCGGCCGCGAGGAGCTGCGCGGTGAGCACGCCGCCTCCGGGACCGATCTCCAAAACCCGCCGGCCCTCCGGCTCCAGGAACCGGACAAGCGGGCCGCAGAGCGATCCATCGGTGAGGTGGTGCTGTCCGAGAGCTTTCTTGAGAGAAGGAGAGCGCACGAGTCAACGGTATCTCACTGGGAGTGCCGGCGGGACGCCGGCGCTCCCGGTGAGACCCTGCCAAATTGGCGGCTGGCGAGCCCGGAAACGGCGCGCAGCCGACCCGCGGGAGGCGCCTCCAAGAGGGGCAACGTCAACGATTTACGTGGCACTCCCCTTGCAATTTGCGGTGGATCGGGAGTGCCTATGGACTTGAATGTGGCCACGATCAATCGGGACTTCGAACGCGAAACCCTCATCCTCAAGAGGATCGAGGCGGAGCTGCGCAAGGTCATCGTCGGGCAGGACTATCTGCTCGACCGCCTGCTGGTCGGTCTGCTCGCCCGCGGGCACATCCTCATCGAGGGCGTGCCCGGACTGGCCAAGACGCTGGCGGTCAAGACCCTGGGCCAGACGCTCGACATCGACACGCAGCGCGTCCAGTTCACTCCCGACCTGCTGCCGGCCGATCTCGTCGGCACCCTGATCTACGACCAGCGCAGCGGCGACTTCCTCCCGCGCAAGGGGCCTGTCTTCACCCACCTGCTCCTGGCCGACGAGATCAACCGCGCGCCCGCCAAGGTCCAGTCGGCCCTGCTGGAGTGCATGGAAGAGAGGCAGGTCACGCTCGGCGACCGGAGCTACGTTCTGCCCGAGCCGTTCATGGTACTCGCCACCCAGAACCCGATCGAGCAGGAAGGAACCTACCCGCTCGCCGAAGCGCAGATCGACCGCTTCATGATGAAGCTCAAGGTCAACTACCCCAACCGTGCCGAGGAGAGCGAGATCCTCGACCGCATGCTCGTGGACCGCGGGCTCCACGCCAGCCCGGTCGTCGACCGCGAGCGCCTGATCGCGCTGCGCGAGGTGGTCGACACCGTCTACCTCGACGCCAAGATGAAGGGGTACATCCTCGACCTGGTCATGGCCACGCGCGACCCGCGGGCGGCCGGCATGGGCGACCTGGTGGACCTGATCTCGTTCGGCGCCTCTCCCCGCGCCACGCTGTTCCTCGCCCGCGCGGCCAAGGCCATGGCCCTGGTGCGCGGACGCGGCTATGTCATCCCCGAGGACGTCAAGGAGCTCGCGGCCGACGTCCTGCGCCATCGCATTCTGCTCACCTACGAGGCGGAGGCCGAGGAGGTCTCCTCCGACGCCGTGGTGGCGAGACTCCTCGACCGCATCCAGGTTCCCTAGAACGAGGTCCGCCAGGTGTTCGGACTCTTCGCACTGCGCAAGCCGAAGCCCGCCCCGGGTCCTTCCGGCAAGCCTTCGCGGCTGCCCGCGGACCTGATGAAGAAGGTCCGCCGCATCGAGATCGCCACCAACCGTCTCGTGGACCAGGGGGTCGCCGGCGACTACCACTCGGTGTTCAAGGGTCTCGGCATGGAGTTCGCCGAGGTCCGCCCCTACCAGCCCGGCGACGATGTCCGTACCCTGGACTGGAACGTCACCGCCCGCATGGGCTCCCCGTTCGTCAAGAAGTACGTCGAGGAGCGCGACCTCAACATCTTCCTGGTGATCGACGTCTCGGGCAGCCTCTCGTTCGGCTCGCGGGCCATCCTCAAGCGCGAGCTGGCGGCGGAGATCGCGGCCCTGCTCTCCTTCGCGGCCCTGCGCAACCAGGACCGGGTCGGCGCCGCGCTGGTGAGCGACCGGCTGGAGCTGTTCCTGGAGCCGCAGCGCCGCCGCACCCACGTGCTGCGCCTGGTGCGCGAGGTCCTCGACCGCCCGTCCCGGGGCGGGACCGACCTGGAGAAGGGGCTGAGCGCGGTGCTCGCCACGCTCAAGCGGCGCTCGGTCCTGTTCGTGATCTCGGACTTCCTGGACGCCCCGTGCACCCGGGCGCTCAAGTCCGCCGCGGCCCGCCACGACCTGATCCTGGTGGAGATCATGGACCCGCGCGACCAGGAGATCCCGTCCGCGGGTCCGGTGGTGGTGCGCGACGCCGAGACCGGCGAGATCGCCCTGGTGGGCGGCAGCCGGGACGCCGCTCGCCACGCCGGGCAGCGGAAGCAGGAGCGGGATGAGCTCATACGCTTCACCCGCCGCGCCGGGGTGGACCATCTGGTGCTGCGCACGGACAGGCCGTATCTCCAGATGGTGCTGACGTTTTTTGAGCAGCGGAAGCGGAGGATGCGGCGGTGAGCCCTCACCCCCCGGCCCCCTCTCCCGCTCCTCCCAAACACACCCTCCCCGGGAGAGGGGGAGACTTGCGTGGAACGTTGGAGGCAGTGCTGACGCTCCCCCTCTCCCGGGGCGGGGGACTCGGGAGGAGCGGGAGAGGGGGTCGGGGGGTGAGGGCTCTTCTCCTCCTCCTTGCCGTCCCCGCCTCCGCCCAGCAGGTCCAGGTGAACCTCTCCCCCAACGGACCGACCGTGGGCGACCGCGTCGAGGCCGTCATCACCCTGCGCGTCGATCCTTCCACTCTGTCCTCTGATCCACGCTTCCCGTCCTGGAGCCAGACCTGGGGCGAGGCCGAGGTCGTGGGCAGGACCGAGCCGCGCAAGGTGTCGGAGGCCGGCGGGACTGCTGTGTTCGAGCAGCGGCTGGTGCTCGCGGCGTTCCGGCCCGGCAAGGTGGAGCTTCCGCCCGTCCGGATCGCGGTGCCGCTCCGCGCCCGGACCGTCCAGGTCTCCACGCCCGCCGGTCTCTCGCTGGACGTGAAGACCGTGCTCCCCCAGGGCGAGAAGGACCTCAAGCTCAAGCCGCCGAAGCCGGCGGTTCCGCTCCCCATCGGCGAGCGCTTCTGGTGGACCCTGGCCGCGATGTTGGCCGTCTGCCTGGCTCTCGGGCTGCTCCTCTTCCTGCGCCGCGGCAAGGGTGACGAGACCGCGATGGAGCGGCCGGACCTGCCGCCGCTCGGGGAGCTGCTCGCGGCGCTCGACCGGCTGGCCGGCGAGCCGTCCGCGGTGCGGGCGCACACGGGGCTCAGCTTGGCGTTCCGGCGCTACCTCGGACGGGCGCTCGTCTTCCACGCGGCCGAGAGCACCACCAGCGAGATCCACCGCTACCTGCTCTCCCATCGCCTGCCCGCGCCCCTGGTGCGGCAGTCGGTCGAGCTGCTGCGCTCCTGCGATCTGGTCAAGTTCGCGCGCTTTGAAGAGCCTGGAGACAGCACCCAGGGGCGGCTCGACGCCGCGCGCAGGGTCGCCGGCGAGGTCGATGCCTATGCTCTTCCCGCCGAGCCGCTGCCGTCGCTGGAGGCCACGGGATGATCACCGACACCTTCCCGCACCTCGCAAGCCCGGCGTGGCTCCTGCTGCTGGCCGTCCTCCCCTTCCTCGCCTGGCGCCGGCACCGTAGGCAGAACGGAACGGAGCTCGGAGCCCTGACCTACAGCCGGCTGCCGGCCGGCGCCCGGAAGGGACGCTGGCGCCTCCACCTGCCGTTCTACGCCCGGCTCCTGGCTCTGGCCTGCCTGATCGCGGCCCTCGCCCGGCCACAGCTCGGCTACACCTGGGAGGAGAGCCTGACCGAGGGGATCGACATTCAGATCGTCCTCGACATCTCGGGCAGCATGGGCGCCGAGGACTTCCGGCCCAAGGACCGGCTCACCGTGGCCAAGCAGGTCGTCCGCGACTTCGTCGCCGCCCGCACCGGCGACCGCATCGGCCTGATCGTCTTCTCGGGCGCGGCCATGACCCGCGCTCCGCTCACCACCGACCGGCAGATGCTCTCCCTGCTCGTCGACGCGGTGGAGCTCAACACCCTGCCGGACGGCACGGCCATCGGCGTGGCCCTGGCCAGCGCGGCCGCGCGCCTCAAGGGCAGCCCGGCCAAGACCCGGATCGCGGTGCTGGTCACCGACGGCGCCAACAACGCCGGCGAGATCGATCCCGTCTCGGCCTCGGCCCTCTGCGACGGCCTGGGCATCAAGGTGTACACCGTCGGCGTCGGCGGCTCGTCGGGCGTGGTGCCCGTGCCCCTGCAGGTCCGCGACAGCTTCACCGGCCAGGTGACGACCCAGCGCAGGATGATGCGGGTGCCCATGGACGAGCCGCTCCTGCGCGAGATCGCGGCCAGGACCGGCGGCAAGTTCTTCCGCGCGACCGACAGCGAGAGCCTGAGCCAGGGCTTCGCCGAGATCGACCGCCTGGAGAAGACGCCGCTGAAAGTCCGGCGCTACGTTCGCTACCGCGAGGCCTTCCCGCCCCTGGTCTGGGCCGGCCTCTCCTTCCTTCTCCTTCCCCTGGCCGCGGCCGGGGTCCGGATGACGGCCGAGCCATGATCTTCGGCCAGCCCAGGCTCCTCTGGCTCCTCCTGCTCGTGCCGGCCGCGGCGGCGCTCGCGGCCTGGCTCTGGCGCCGGCGCCTGGACGCGGACGCGGCCTGGGCCTCGCGCGGACTCTGGAGCCGTCTGCGCCCCGCCTACGCGCCGCGGCGGATCGCCTTCTCTGTCGCCTGCCTCGCACTCGCCCTGCTCGGCGCCGCCCTTGCCCTGGCCCAGCCGCGCTGGGGCAGCGGCACTCAGGAGGTGGAGCGCAAAGGGGTCGATGTCGTCTTCCTGATGGACTCCTCGCTCTCCATGGCAGCCCGCGACGTGGCGCCGTCGCGCCTGTTCGTGGCCAAGACGCTGGTGCGGCGGATGGTCCGCTCCATGCCGGGCAACCGCGTCGGCCTGGTGCAGACCGAGGGGACCGGCATGGTGCTCGCCCCGCTCACTCTCGATGGCGGCGTGCTCGACCTGCTGCTCGACACGATCGAGCCCGGCTCGCTGCCCAATCCGGGGACCGAGCTGGCGCCCGGCCTGGAGACCGCGCTGCGCCTGTTCGGCGAGGGCGGCGAGAAGCACCGGGCCCTGGTGGTGCTGTCGGACGGCGAGGATCACGGCGGCGGGATCGAGGAGAGGATCGCGCTGCTCAAGGAGAACGGCGTGGTGGTCCACGCCCTGGGGATCGGCACCACCGAAGGCGCTCGCATTCCGATCCCCGGTACTCCAAACTTCAAGCCTACCTTCAAGAAGACCGCGGACGGCAGCTTCGTCCTGACCAGGCTCCACGAGGACGTCCTGGAGAGCCTCGCGCGCGGCACCCGCGGCACGTACCTGCGGGTGGCGAGCGCCGCCGCCGATCCCGCGCCGATCCTCGCCCACATCGACCGCATGGAGAAGAGGACGATGGAGAAGCAGACCCTGAGCACGCTGGAGGAACGTTTCCAGTGGCCGCTCGGGCTGTCGATCCTGGCGCTGGCCCTCTATCTGGCGGTGGGACCGTTCCCGCCGGTTCGGCCCGTCCGGGAGGACGCCTCTTGAAGCTGCTCCCCGTGCTCCTGCTCGCCGGCTGGGCCGCGCTCCCGCTCGGCTGGCGGCCGCACCTGCCCACCTGGGCCGAGCGCTGGCTGTACAACCCGCGCGAGCGGACGGAGCAGACCCTGGAGGCGCTCCGGAAGGGCGACGCGGGGCGCGCCGTCGCCACCTCCGAGACCGCGCACCGCCTGGCACCGCAGGATCCGCTCACCGCCTACAACGCAGGCACGGCCAACCTCGCGGCCGGACGCGGGCGCCAGGCCGCGAAGCTCCTGGACCAGGCTGCCAAGGCTTCCAGCCCGGAGATGGCGCCGGCGGCCCAGTACAACCTGGGCAACGCACAGCTCAAGGCGGGAGACGCCGCCGCCGCAGTGGAAGCCTTCAAGCAGGCCCTGCGCCTCAATCCGGCCGATGCCGACGCCAAGCACAACCTGGAGATGGCCCTGCAGGAACGGGAGAAGGAGAGCCTGCGCGCCCGAGGGGGCAAACAGGGCTCGCGGGGAGATCGTCCCGGGGAGCGCGAACAGTCGCGCAAGCCGGGCGACGGCAGCCCCTCCGACCGCGACCAGGACCGCTCCAACCCGCGGGACCCAGGCCAGGGCTCGCAGGGAGGACAGCAGCAGTCCCAGGGCCAGCAGGGACGCCGGGAACAGCCCTCGCCGCAGAGCGGAGGCCGGCTTCCGCAGTTCGACAACCAGCCCGAGATGAGCTCCCGGGAGGCCGCCAATCTCCTCTCTGCCGTGGAGAACCTGGAGCGCCGCCAGCGCCGGGAGCAGGCGGCCAAGCAATCCAAGGAGAAGGCGGCCAAGGGGAAGGACTGGTGAGAACGAAGTCCCCTTCCGTCCTCTTTGTCCTGCTGGTCCTTGCCGCCCTTCAAGCCCAGGCCGCGGACATGCGGGTCAAGGCCACCCTGGAGCCCGAGCGCATCGGCATCGACGAGACCGCCACGCTCACCATCGAGGTGCGCGGCGGCGGTCTGGGACGTATCCGCTTCAAGCCCGACTTCGACCTCCACAACCTGGAGATCGTGGGCGGGCCTTACCAGTTTGAGGACATCCGCCTCGGGGACGGACATCTGACCCGCTCCTTCCGTGTCTCCTGGCGCCTCCGCGCCCTGGACACCGGCGAGGCGCGGGTCCGCGACCTCCGCATCCGCATCTCAGGCCACACCTATACCCTGGGTGACCGCGAGATCCGCGTCCAGGAAGAGCCGGTGGGCGTGCCGAGCGCGGGATGGGAGCCAGGCGACCCGCAGGCGCAGGACGACTCGCTCGACCGGATCTTCGACCGCTGGACCCCGCCGTGGCGCCAGGAGCAGCGCCGGCCGCCTGTCTTCCTCCGCGCCGAGGTCCGGCCGATGAGGCCCGTGGTCGGCCAGCAGGTGCTCTACACCGTCTATCTCTACACTCTCGCCGACGTGGCCGCGGTCACGCCCCGCAGCGTCCCGGAGTTCCAGGGCTTCTGGGTGCGGGACATCCCGCAGCCTCAGAAGCTTCCCACCGACCTGGTCGAGATGGAAGGCAGGCGGTACGGCCGGGTCGTCCTGCTGCAGAAGGCGCTGTTCCCCATCCGCGCCGGCAGGCTGGAGCTGGAGCCGACCGAGATGGACCTCCTGGTGCGGCAGGTGGACCGCCGCTTCTTCGGTCCGCCGGTCGCGACCAACGAGCAGGTGAGCCTGCGCACGGCGGCCATGCCGGTGGACGTGCAGCCTCTTCCTCCGGCGCCCGCCGGCTTCACGGGCGCAGTGGGCAGCATGGCCCTCACCGCCAAGGTGGAGCCGCAGCAGGTCCGGATGGGCGAGGCCGCCACCGTGACCCTGACGCTGGCCGGTGAGGGGAACCTCCAGGGCCTGCCCGAGCCCGAGATCCCCCAGGTCTCCGGTCTGACGGTCCTCCCGGCCCAGCAGGACGGCGATGAGAAGGTCTCAGGCACCACTGTGCAGGGGACTCGCACGTGGAGCTACCCGATCGTGCCCGAGCGCGCCGGCAGCTACAGTCTGCCACCGGCCCGGATCCCTTACTTCGATCCCGGCAAGGGCGAGTACCGCGTGGCCTCCGCGACGCCGCTCCAGCTCACGATCCTCCCGGCTCCGCCTCCCCCGGCTACCAAAAAGGAGCAGCCAGCCCGCAAAACGCAGACGCCTGGGGAGACCGATCCGGCCCGGCCCGCGTTGGTGCAGCGCTGGCGGACTCTGCTCCCGTGGGCGCTGGCCCTGACCGGCGCGCTCGCTCTGACGTACGTCCTGGTCCAGCGCCGGCGCGGCGGTCACAGCCCGGCGGGCCCGGCGGGCGAGAGGCCGGCGAGGCACCGGCTGGAGAACGCTCTCAAGGAGGCCGAAGGAGAGACCCGGCCGCGGCAGGTGGCGGCCCGCATCGAGGAGGCGTGGCGCGAGCTCCTGTCAGAGCGCTGGGACATCCCGCACGGAACCCCATCGCCCCGCTGGGGAGACCTGCTGACCGACCGCGGCGCCGATCCCGAGGCGGCCCGGGAGCTGGTCCGCCTTGCCGACGACCTCCACTACCTGCGCTACGCGCCGCAGCTCTCGGCCTGCGAATCGCTCTGCGGCGAGGTTGTCAGCCGCTGCCGCCGGCTCGCCCGCCGGCTCGGTTGATCCCTTCTTTGACCAGACGCTTTTCCATCGGAGCTACTTCTGTTATCTTCAGCACGCCGTCCCCAAAAAAGAGAGAGTTCGCGAGAGATACTTCGAGGGATATGGGAGATGCTGGGAGAAATTGGGAACGCCGGAAGATCGTAAAGATCGTGCTGAGCACCTGCACCTTCGTATGAGCGACGCGCTAAAAAAGTTCGACGATACGAGCGAAGGGCTCCAAGTGTCGGCCGATTACCACAGCCTCGACCACGTAAAGCTCGCCCGCTTTCTCGAGCGGCGCCGGGCCAATCCGACCTCGCTGGAGCTCAGCCTGGCGGACAACCTTGTCGAGGTCCTGCGGCGGGCCAACGGCTTCGTGCCCTCCGCCGCGGGCTCCATCCTGCTGGACAACCCTTCCGAGAAGCACGAGGAGCGCCGGCGCAACCTCCTGACCTTCATCGCCTCCTTCGGCGACAAGTCGATCGGGCTCGTGGGCCAGACCATCCCCGCGGACCAGGGGATCGCCGGCCGCGTCTATCTGACCGGCGAGGCCTACGTCACGCCGAACGCCCCCACCGACCGGTTCTTCTACCGGCGGATGGACGAGCAGACGCGCTACCAGACCCACTCGCTGATCGCCATCCCGATCCGCATCGAGCAGGAGGTCTGCGGCGTCCTGGAGCTGATCAACCGCCGCAACGCGCCGGGCTACAGCCAGGAGGACCGCAACCTCCTGGAGATCTTCGCCGGCTACATCTCGATCTCGATCCAGAACGTGCTGGACGGCCGCCAGGC
>JANOCF010000819.1:0-2249 GCA_031412055.1 Holophagales bacterium
GGCATCATCGTCGGCACCTACTCGTCCATCTACGTGGCGAGCCCGTTCGCCCTGCTCTGGGAGAGCTACTTCGGCAGCAAGTCGAAGATACGAGGCACCTCCGGCGCTGCGGGCACTGCCAGCACCAGCGACACTCCGGCCCACAGCAAGGCCAGCTAAGGCCACCCCTCACGACCTCCCGGGACGGCTCCACGCCGTCCCGGCGGGGGAATCGTCTATAATCGAGAACCCGGAGCTTTCCCCCTCCGGACCCCCTACCATGGCCACGGTCCGAACTTTCGATCCACCGGTGCATCCTCCCCGGGTGACACGTGTGGAAGAAGTGTTCGACACGCTCACCGCCCACGGCCGCGGCTTCGATCCCAACTTCCTCCGGTCGGTCTACGAGTTCTCCCGCGAGATGCACAAGGATCAGATGCGGCGCTCGGGCGAGCCGTACCTGATGCACCCGCTCAACGTCGCCTGGCTCCTGGCCGACCTCAAGTTCGACCAGACGTGCGTGGCGGTCGGGCTTCTCCACGACGTGCTGGAGGACACCCTCACCACCCGCGAGATCCTGGAGAAGGAGTTCGGGGCGGAGATCGCCGAGCTCGTCGACGGTGTGACCAAGATCGGCCGCCACGAGTACGTGCGCCGCGACGAGGCCCAGGCCGAGACCTTCCGCAAGATGATCCTGGCCTCGGCCAAGGACATCCGCGTGATCCTGGTCAAGCTCGCCGACCGTCTGCACAACATGCAGACCCTGGAGCCGATGACGACCGAGGCGCGGCGGCGCATCTCCCGCGAGACGCTGGAGATCTACGCGCCCATCTCGCACCGCCTGGGCATGGCCAAGGTCAAGGGCGACCTGGAGGACCTGGCGTTCTTCTATCTCTGGCCCCATCAGTTCGGCGAGCTGCACTCCAAGATCGCCGAGAAGATGAAGATGATGGATCGCGGCACGCAGCGCATCCGCGAGCGCCTGGCGCGCACCCTGGACGAGTCCGGCATCGAGGCCGAGATCAGCTTCCGGGTGAAGCGCTACTACTCGATCTTCCAGAAGCTCCAGCGCCAGGGCGTCGACATCGACCAGCTCTACGACTACCTGGCCTTCCGCATCGTCACGAGCAACCTGCGCGACACCTACGCGGCGCTCGGCGTGGTCCATCAGAACTGGCGTCCGATCCCGGGCCGGTTCAAGGACTACATCGCGATGCCCAAGCCCAACCTCTACCAGTCTCTGCACACGACGGTGGTGGCGGAGCGCGGGCAGGCGTTCGAGGTGCAGATCCGCACCCGCGAGATGGACCTGATCGCGGAGGAGGGCATCGCGGCGCACTGGCGCTACAAGGAGGGCCGGATCGAGGCGCGGGAGAGGGATAGCGACCCGGAGATCCTCTGGCTGCGCCAGCTCCTCGAGTGGCAGAAGGAGGTGCAGGATCCGCGCACCTTTCTCACCACGCTCAAGGTCGACCTCTACCCGGACGAGGTCTACGTGTTCACGCCGAAGGGGGACGTGCTGTCGTTCCCGCGCGGGGCCACGCCGCTCGACTTCGCCTACCGGGTGCACACCGACCTCGGCCATCACTGCTCCGGGGCGCGGGTCAACGGCCGCCTCGTGCCGCTGCGGACGGCGCTGTCCAACGGCGACATGGTGGAGATCCTCACCAATCCGAACCGCAATCCCAGCCGCGACTGGCTGAACTTCGCCGCCACCTCGCGCACCAAGAGCAAGATCCGGCAGTGGCTCAACACCCAGCAGAAGCAGCGCTCGATGGAGATCGGGCGGCGGCTGATGGAGAAGGAGCTCCGCAAGTATTCGCTGACGCTCAAGAAGTTCCTGGACGAGCCGGCGCTCGCCAGCTACCTGCAGGAAGAGGGACTGTCCAAGGCCGACGACCTCTACAGCCGCCTGGGCTTCGGCAAGGCCGAGACGCGGAACGTGCTGGCACGGGTGCTGGGCGAGGAGCGCATGTCGGACCCGCTGGAGGAGA
Organism: Holophagales bacterium; assembly: GCA_031412055.1. Lineage (GTDB taxonomy): Bacteria > Acidobacteriota > Thermoanaerobaculia > Multivoradales > UBA5704 > DATMER01. The sequence continues at coordinate 1,974 of JANOCF010000819.1, forward strand.
AGCCGCCGAGCCGCATAAGGCAGGTGGTGAACAGGATCCTGCCCTTCGGTGCCGGCGGCGGGGGACCGATCATGGTCAAGGGCCAGGGCGACATGCTGGCCTACCTGGCGAAGTGCTGCAACCCGCTGCCAGGCGAGGAGATCGTCGGCTACGTGACGCGGGGGCGCGGGGTTTCGGTGCACTCGGTGAGCTGTCCCAACGTCCAGAACCTGCTTTACAACCCCGAGCGCGAGATCGAAGTGCAGTGGGATCCGGGCAAGGGCGAGGTCTACCAGA
>JANOCF010000820.1:0-3269 GCA_031412055.1 Holophagales bacterium
CGGGCGATCTTACAGCGGGCGGGCGAACGCTTCGAACGCTTTGGACGTCACTCGGTGGCGGTAGTCGAACATCCTGTCCAGCTTGCGGCGCACCAAGGGACCGCCAAACCAGCGGCCGAGAGGACCGAACGGAAGGGCGTAGTCGATCCGGTCCTCCAGCCAGGAGGCCGAGGCACCGTCCGGCTCCATGATGTGGGAGTGCCGCCAGAAGGCAAAGGGACCGCGGAGCTGCGTGTCCTGGAACCCTCGGCCGGGCACGCATCCCGAGAGCTGCGAGATCCAGAGGAGCGGGACCGGCCCCACCCGGATGCGGAGCACGACCTTGACTCCGTCCCGGAGGCCAGTTCCCTCGTCCACCACCTCGACGGGCTCCCAGGGAGGCGTCAGCCGCTGGAAGGCTCCGGGCTCGGCATGCCAGCGGTAGACCTCCTCGGCCGGGGCCTGGATGCGGGTGCGGCGGACGAACTGCTCGAGCTTCATGGGATTCTGCCTGAGACGGGAAGGGGCGCGGAGCTCTCCGCGCCCCCGGCGACTCCTTGCTACTGGGGAATCAGCACCGTGTCGATGACATGGATGACGCCGTTGCTGGCCGCGATGTCCGTCTTCACGACGGTGGCCGTGCCAACCTTGACGCCTTTGGAGGTGTCGATTGCCAGCGACTGTCCCTGAACGGTCTTGGCCGACTTGAGCTTGGTCACGTCGGCGGCCATGACCCGGCCGGACACCACATGGTACGTGAGCACGGCCTGGAGCTTCACCTTGTCCTTGAGCAGCGCGTCCAGGGTCCCGGCCGGCAGCTTGGCGAAGGCCTCGTCGGTAGGCGCGAAGACGGTGAACGGCCCGTCACCCTTGAGCGTCTCCACGAGACCCGCGGCCTGGATGGCCTTGACCAGCGTCTTGAACGAACCGGCGGCAATGGCGGTGTCCACGACATCGATCCTCGCAGCGGACGAAACCTTCGCGGAAGTATTGCTCCCGGCCTCGACCGGCAGCGTCAGGCTCGCGGCGAAGATGGCGAGCAGAGAGATGGAAATCAGACTCTTCTTCATCATGACTGTCTTCCTTTCAAGGAGAATTGTCTTTGCCTGTCCAGATTCAAGACCTCAACAAGAACAGATTACCTGGACATATCCGTTACGTCAATATAAATCTAGACAGAATTCTGGACAAGACAACCCTCCGGGACGGAGAAGAGGAGTTAGTGGAGGAGAATTCGTGTGTGGCCGGTGAGCGGGTTCATGCGGACCAGACCGCCCTTTTCCCGGATGAAGAGCTCCGCCCCGAGTCCTCCCGTCGGCAGCGAAAGCCATCCGGCCGGCAGCAGGCCTTCGCCAATCGGACGCAGGGTGCCGCGTTCCAGGTCCAGGAGGAAGCACCGCCAGTCCTTCAACTTGTTGTCGGACCGGGCCGGCGCCGTCCCCACGACCAGGTGCCCGGGGTCCGGCTGTCCGCCGACACGCAGGTGCGAGCCCGGGAGGTCGAATCGGCGCAGCTCGGTCCCGCGGGAATCCAGGAGCCGCAGGTCCAACCGGCCCCCCGCTCGGGCGGAGACCAGGACCCGGCCATCCCGCAGGAACGCGGCCGAGCTCCGAATCCCCCGTAGTGGAATCGGGGGAGACCTCTCCTCGGTCAGCACATTGACGATTCGGAGCTCGGCAAAGGTAGGCTGCAGCTCCCGGCTCTCCAGCAGGGCATGGCCTCCTTCCGGGCTGATGCGCACGAACATCTGGTCCTCCTTCAGGGGGATGCGGATCGACCGGACGACGCGGCGGGCCGCGAGGTCGATGTCCATCAAGTGCATCGAGCGCGGTCCATCCGAGAGTCCCCCCATCTGTCGTGTGCTGTAGAAGCGCAGCATCCCGTTCTTGAGGAACAGCAGCCAGTCCCGGCCCCAGCTCTGCCCTTCGGGGACGGGCGCGGACAGGAGAAGACGTCCCCTCTCCACGTCCTCGACGACGAGCCGTTCTTTGTGGACGGAGGCTAGATACCGGCCATCCCTGGACAGGGCGAGGACCTCCGGGAAGCTCTCGGCGAAGCTGATCGGCGTAGCTACGGGAACAGCTCCTGGACGGTCGAGGTCCAGCCGGTATGCGGTCAGAGGGAACAGGCGGCGGCCGTTGGCTGCCAGCCAGACCGCGCGCCGGCCGTCGCCGGAGAAGATCACATCGCCCCAGCGGCCATCAGCCGCCTGGATGCGGAAGAAGCGCCCCGAGGATGTGTCGAGCAGGAAGGTGGGCCTGAAGTCCGCCCGGCCCCGGGCGACCCCGTAGAGGGTGACCCAGTCGCCGGCCGGAGCCGGCTGAACACCTGCGACCCGGGCGAGGTCCTGGGGGCTGACGGAGAGAACCCACTGGGAGTACGCCCCGAGCGCGGAGAGGGAGACTCCCAGCAGGGACCAGAGCGTGAGAGAGAGGAGCCGATGCCCGCGCCGCAGATCGGTCCGGGCGCGGATCACCTGGACGGCGCTCGCCGCCAGCAAGGCGAGGAGCAGCCCCGCCAAGAGGCCCAGATGACCTCGGATCAGGGCGCCATGAGCTCCGGCGAACAGGAGACGAGCCCCGATCACCCAGGCCAGCATCACGGCCGCGGCCGCAGCTGCCAGGTCCAGGAGGAGCCATGGGGAGCGGGAGCGGATCATCACTCCCAGGGCGTTGGCCAGCAGCAGCAGCACCAGGACACTGCCCGTCCAGAAGGCAACGTTCAGTCCGAGACCCCAGGCGAGCCCCGGGTCCCAAACACCGCCGGGGTCGGGACGGTCGCCCAGCAGCAGGCTCGGGAGAAGGACCAGGAGCCCGGCCCCGAGCGACAGCAGAGCCGCTCCCCCAAGCTTCCCCGCCCAGATCGCCCATCCCGGGAGAGGCCGCGAGAAATAGAACGCAAGGCGCCGCTCGGCCAGGTCGCGCGCGAGGACAGTGCTCCCGAGGACCAGGGCCAGGACGTAGCTGATGATCAGGGCCAGGGCGAGCGCGGTACCGCCGCGGATGTCCGGTCCCTGCAGGTGGGTCCCCAGGGGCAGCAGCGGTGCCAGGAGCGGCACCAGGCCGAGGAGGAGGGCGGCCAGCGCGAGCAGCCAGCGCTCCGCCACCTCTCGGCGCAGGACGGCAAGGAACCCTCTCATTGTCTCTCTCCCGCGCTCACCAGGGTGAGGAAGATCTCCTCCAGCGTGAGCGCCGAGACTTCCGTATCTCCCTTGTCGAACCCGGCCGGAGGGCTCTCCTCGTCCCAGGCGGAGACCACGGCTTCCCAACCCCACGCCCGGGAGGTCAGCG